>QCGF01000065.1 GCA_003278175.1 Prochlorococcus sp. AG-363-P15 | reverse complement strand
AAGAACTTTCTTTATGCCCCTGCAATTGAGTTTCCTCTGCAAGCCATGCAGTAGTTCCTAAAACAACACCTTCAACAAAAGATGATCGCAATGATGCTTTCATTCCTGAAAGAGCTAAAGCCAGAACTGCCAGCATTTGTGAACCTCCCCCTAGCAAGACCTTCTGCCCAGCTTCTCTGGCTCCTAACAAGATTCCAGTAGCTACTGATTGGAAAGGGTCTCCTACAGCAGCCAGCAATCTTTTAGCCGAAGGATTTTTTCCTAAATTCGCTGCTCTTAAGCCACAATCAACAAGGTTCTTTTTTAGTAGAACAGGAGGATTGCGACCACTCCCACTTATTAAATCAGCTATAGAAAAACCTAATCCTGTAAGCACAGCTTGTGCTGTAGTTGTACCTCCAGGAACACATTCAGCAAGTAGAAGTGGCTTCTGCAACTTCAAACCAATTGAAAAACCTTTTTCCCAAAGTAAATTCACTCTGTCCAAATTCATAGCTTGTCCAGTGCTTAAGCAAGCAGCAGGGCCTAATGAAGGCAATTCAAGACGCAAATGTGGAAATAAAGGCATCTGAGACAACCCCACTGCCAACACAAAAGGACTTAAACCGATCAAGCTACAAGCAGCATGACTAATTATTGCGGGACTGACGCCTGCTGGCAGAGGAGGGAGCGGCCAACTTTTATCGCCACAAGGCCCATTTAAAAGAAACTCTGCATCAGCAATTGCGGTATATCGCCGAGAATCTGGAGTTGCGCCAGCGACTGAAATCCCTTCCACTTGGGCAGTATCAGACCCTGCTAAAACCAAAAGAGCTTCAAAATTCTGAAAATCATTACTCCATGTTTTTAGCCATCGCTGGTTTCTAGCTGAAGAGGAACCATTGCCAAATGCTTTGCATCCAACTGGAAGTCTTCCAATCACACTGTCTGTTTTTAAATTCAAAGGGGGTCTAGTGCAACAAGGCTACTTAAAACATTGGGAGGCTCAGGCATAGGTGCTTTCAACCTAGGGAAAATCCAATATGCAAGTGCATGAAGAGTCAATACATAAACCATCTCTTGAACAACAACTAGAACAAATGCAACAATTTGAACATGGTTTAAATCTGGAACTAGTTGCAGGTTAAACAGTTCCACAAAGCGCTCAATCAATACTGCACCTGCCCTAGTAATTACAACCCATAAGTTTTCTCCTACTAAAAAGGAAAGAATTAAAACTCTTATAAAAAAACCACCAGTTCCAATAAGGACTCCACATCCCCAACTCAGCCACCAACTCAAACCGCGCTCCCAGCTCCATCCTAGCCATAAAGCTAGTAATCCATAAGGGAATAGGACTAAAGGGCCTCGAACGGGACCCATCAAAACAGCTAAAAGCAAAACCGCTAAAGAAACCCCCTCAAATCCAGAAAAATAGCCTCTCCGAACTTGAAGAAGCGCTAATGGCAATGGCAATGCAAGCCTAAAAAGAGACCCACCAATAGGCAAATAATACAGTGCCACCCAAATCAGCGAAGAAGCAGCTGCTAGATATGAAGATTCCATCATCCTGACTGCTTGGTCGCGTCTAATTGGCTCTAAACTTCTGGATATTTTTTCTTTCTTAAATCTCGTAAACCTGGTCAACTTCTTGACCTCCCCGAACGTGAATCTTTAATTAATTCTTTTTCTCTAATTAACTCAATTTTCTCCACCTCAAAGCTAACCCCAGCTGTTCTCAATGCTTTAGTAACCATCTCTGCTGGCGCAGAAGGATTAGCTGCGGACAACTTAATTGTAATTCGATATGGTTGCGGAATAAAGTTTGATTTTTTTTCCTTAGTTTTAGTCTTTCTTTTATTTTTACTGTCCATGATAAAGCTACTCTTTTGAACTGTCTTTCTTTTATTTGAAACAACTATAGGAGGCTCTTTAGCCTTTTTTTTAGAGTCTTTTAGGGATTGAGGATTGATATTTTCAACCACTTTACTGTCTGAGTTTATATCAATAGGAGAATCAAAACTATTAGAAAGTTCCTGACCTATAGGGTTATTCGAACAAGACTGAACTATAGTCAGAAGACTGGGAATTAAAAATAATCTTGAGGCTTTCAGAAGACAATTTAATTTTGGAATAAGCATCAAATTTTCCCAGCCTTTATTACC
>QCGF01000064.1 GCA_003278175.1 Prochlorococcus sp. AG-363-P15 | reverse complement strand
GGACAGTTCCATAAAAATGCCTATACAGAATCAAAAATTAGGGCAATATGTAATCATATTGGACTTGAATCACCAAGAGTAAATCGATACCGTTGGAAGGGCAATCGTGATTTAATGTTAAGAGTAGAGGCAAGAAAACCAGTCTAGTTTAACATCAAGTACTGTAATTATCATAAGCGTTAACTTAAGGTGCATCTAATCAATGTCATGTTATATTATTAAAAATACATGCCACTTTACTGCTTCTAGTACAGAAGATTATGTCTAATACAAAAAATTGCAGAGTATGCAATAACCCTATAGAACCATTTATGTCTTTTGGGAGGATGCCTTTAGGTAATGGTTTTAGAAATCCAAATAATATGTCTAAGGAATACAAGTATGAAATGAAGGTGGCTGTATGTTCTCAATGCAGCACTTTTCAACTTATTGAGCAACCAAGTCCAGAAAAGATGTTCCATGAGGAATATGCCTTTTTTAGCGGAACCTCAATACGGATGCAAAATCACTTTGCCGATTTCTCAAAAGATATATTAAATGAAATTGGAAATGATGATCCATTTGTTGTGGAAATTGGCAGCAATGATGGAATCCTAATAGGTAATTTTGCAGAAAAAGGTTTAAGGCACTTGGGCATTGAGCCCAGCTCCAATGTTGCAGAGGTTTCAAGAAAGAAAGGGATTAATACAAAAGTATCCTTTTTCTCAAAGAAAATATCAGAAGAGATCGTAGATCAGAATGGAGCTGCAAATGCAATTATTGCAGCTAATGTTATTTGCCATATACCTACAATTAATGATATAGCAGAAGGTGTTTCTAATCTTCTAGTGGATGATGGGATATTTGTCTTTGAAGAACCTTATTTAGGTGACGTCTTGGATAAAACTACATATGATCAGATTTATGATGAACATGTATTTCTTTTTTCTCTTAATAGTGTTAACCAAATCTTTGATCGCGTAGGAATGGAAATTTTTCGTGCTCAGAGACAATGGACACATGGAGGAAGTATGAGATATTGGATATCAAGAAAAGGTAAACGTGCAATTGATGAGTCAGTGCATAAACTTCTTGAAAATGAGTCAAATCAAAGAATTCTTGAGACAGAAACTTTTATTAAGTTCAAAAGACAATGTGAAGATCAAAAGTATAAACTTAGATCCATACTTGAAGACTTAAGAGCTAAAGATAAGAGAGTTGTTGGATATGGAGCAACTAGTAAAAGTACAACAATTCTAAATTATTGTGGGATAGGTCCTGAACATATAGAATTTATATCTGACACTACTCCAATCAAGCAAGGTACTGTAACACCAGGATCTAATATTCCAGTAAGACCATATTCCGAATTCCAAAATAATTATCCTGACTATGCTCTTCTTTTCGCTTATAACCATTCTAAAGAAATCATGCAAAAAGAATCCAATTTTGAAATTAATGGAGGGAAATGGATTGTATATGTTCCTGAAGTGAAAATCATTTAATTTAAAAGGACTAATGAATGTAGGTCTTCCTTTTTTTATCTGGGTTTACAAGCGTCAAGCCAGTTAAAAGGAATAGTTTTGTCATATGGGTCATATCTAATTTCTTCATTTGGATCATAGGTAGATGAGGTCATATAAATCACTTGAGCTTTTTCACCTACATTTTTATATCCATGGAGAACTCCAGCTGGGAATCCATAGATATTTACGTCACTATTCTCGCCAACTATTAGACTTATAGATTGATTCATTGATGTAGAGCTACTTCTTGAGTCCACTAAAGCCATAAGGATTGTTCCAGATGCTACATATGTCCATTGATACTGTTGCTTATGCCCGTGCCATGCCTTTAATACACCAGGAAATACCTCGCTATGACTGATTTGCCCTATACCCATTGAACTCTCTAATTCAGGGATTCGAATTACCTCTCGGAAGAATCCTCTATCGTCAGCATATGTCTTGAGCTTAGCCAACTTCACACCAATAATATTCACTGTCTCTGACATAATAGGTATAAAATATTTCTATAAACTTACTATGATTTTAAGTTGACAGCAAATATAGATTTTTTTCAAAGAGCTATTAAACCCATTATTTTTAATTGACTGGATAATGCTATTATCTCCTTTGTAGTAGAATAAGAAATTGTAGATGTTTAATTTTGAAAATTACAATTACGGGTGCATTGGGCCATATAGGATCTCGCTTATCACGTGATCTATCTC
>QCGF01000063.1 GCA_003278175.1 Prochlorococcus sp. AG-363-P15 | reverse complement strand
TGCTGCAATTACTAGCGCCAAAGATTCCTGTTAAAAGAATGGTTTTTCATGAGATAACAAAAGAAGCCATTGCAAAGGCGCTTGTTCAAACAAGAGACCTTGACCTTGAATTGGTTCATGCACAAGAGACTAGGCGGATTCTTGATCGCCTTGTTGGGTACACGCTTTCACCACTTCTTTGGAAAAAGGTTGCATGGGGATTGTCTGCTGGTCGCGTTCAGTCGGTTTCAGTGAGGTTGCTTGTCCAGCGTGAGAGAGAAAGAAGAGCCTTTCGAAGTGGAAGCTATTGGGATCTCAAGGCTCGTCTGGAACATGACGGGAGCAACTTTGAATCAAGGCTTATCAAAATTGCAGATCAAAAGATTGCCAGTGGAAATGATTTTGATGAGGCAACTGGAAAACTTAAGAAGAGTTCAAATGTGCGTTTAATTAGTGAGCAGGAGGCAAGAAATCTCGCCAATGATTTTCTTTCTGCTGTTTGGAATGTGAAGGCAGTTGAAGAGAAGCCAACGATCAGAAAACCAGTACCTCCATTTACTACAAGTACGCTTCAGCAGGAAGCCAATCGCAAGTTAAGACTTTCCGCAAGGGAGACGATGAGATGTGCGCAAGGTTTATATGAAAGGGGGTTTATTACCTATATGCGAACTGATTCTGTAAATTTATCTTCACAGGCAATTGAAGCAACACGTAAATGTGTTCAGTCAAGATATGGCATTGAATATTTAAGTGAAAGTCCCAGACAGTTTTCAACTAAATCTAGAAATGCCCAAGAGGCTCATGAAGCAATTAGGCCAGCAGGAGAAAATTTTAGGCCTCCAGGCGAAGTTGGCCTTGATGGAAGGGATTTAGCCCTTTATGAGTTGATTTGGAAACGCACAATTGCAAGTCAAATGGCAGAAGCTCGATTGACGATGCTTTCAATTGACTTGCAGGTTAAGGAGGCTTTATTCCGCTCAACTGGAAAAAGAATTGATTTCCCTGGTTTTTTCCGTGCGTATGTAGAAGGAAGTGATGATCCAGAAGCAGCTCTAGAAGGTCAGGAGGTTTTGCTCCCAACCCTGGCAGTGGGTGATTCTCCTGTCTCAAAAGATGTTGAGGCACTTGGCCATAACACCCAGCCCCCTGCACGCTATAGCGAAGCCTCTTTGGTGAAGATGCTTGAGAAAGAGGGTATAGGCAGACCTTCTACATACGCCAGCATTATTGGAACGATTGTTGATCGAGGTTATTCAACTATTCAGGGCAATGCATTGATTCCAAGTTTTACAGCATTTGCCGTTACAGCACTTCTGGAAGAACACTTCCCTGACTTGGTGGATACAAGCTTCACAGCGAGAATGGAGTCGACATTGGATGAGATCTCTACGGGGAAGGTTAAATGGCTCCCATATTTGGAGGAATTTTATAAGGGTGATGGTGGTTTAGAGACACAGGTAAGTCAGAGAGAGGGTGATATTGATCCAGGTTTATCGCGAACAATTGATTTAGAAGGACTCCCTTGTGCAGTTCGAATTGGACGTTTTGGTGCTTACCTTGAGAAAAAGCAAGTCGGAGAGGATGGTAAGGAAGAGTTGATTAAAGCAACACTTCCTCAGGAAACCACTCCTGGGGATTTGGATGAAGAAAAAGTAGAACTCATCCTTAAGCAGAAAACTGATGGTCCTGAGGCAATTGGAATAGATCCTGAAACGGAAGAGGAAATTTACTTGCTTTTTGGACAATATGGACCCTATGTACAAAGAGGTCAGGTTACGGAGGAGACTCCAAAGCCAAAACGCGCCTCTCTCCCAAAGGGAATCAAACCCGAGGAATTGAGTCTTGAGGAGGCTTTAGGTCTTCTTCGTTTGCCGCGTTTATTGGGTGAGCATCAAGAAGGAGGACGAATCAAGGCTGGACTAGGACGTTTTGGACCTTATGTTGTTTGGGATAAGGGTAAAGGTGAGAAGGATTATCGTTCACTTAAGGGCGAAGATGATGTCCTTGAAGTTGATTTAGTTAGAGCACTTGAGTTGTTGGCAATGCCTAAGCGTGGCAGGGGAGGGCGTACAGCATTGAAAGACTTAGGAGTACCTAAAGGAAGTGAAGAAAAGGTTCAGGTCTACAACGGACCTTATGGATTGTATGTAAAGCAAGGAAAGGTCAATGCCTCACTCCCTGAGGGTAAAGGAGCAGAGGATGTAACTCTTGAGGAGGCTGTTGTCTTATTGGCTGCAAAGGCT
>QCGF01000062.1 GCA_003278175.1 Prochlorococcus sp. AG-363-P15 | reverse complement strand
ACATGGTTTCCAATAGAATCAACTTCTCGAAAATGAACTGCTAAAACTGCTTCTGAATACTTGGTTGCCATTCCAAATATTGCGATTAGCCACATCCAAAAAATTGCGCCAGGACCACCTATTGCTATTGCAGCCGCAACTCCAGCTATGTTTCCAGTTCCGATCGTTGCAGAAAGGGATGTCATTAATGCTTCAAATGGGGTTATCTCTCCTTCTGCATTAACTTCAGAATTTCCATTCAACAACAATTGAAATCCATAGGGAATCCTGATTAATGGCATAAATCCCAAACCGAGCATCATTACAAGCCCAGTTAGAGAAATTAAAATTACGGTGGGCCAACCCCAGGCAAAATTGTTCAATGGATTATTTACAAGTTCAATAGCTTTCTCAATTCCACTAGAAGTCTCCGCAAAAAAAGTATTAACAGTTAGAGAAAGCACTAGAAATCTCGAAACTAATTAGGATAGTCTCACAAAGATTCTAAATATGCAAGAAACTAAGAAAGTTTATTTAATTCAGTGAATATAAAAGTCTGCTCAGTCTCTTGCGTTTCTTGAAACTTTTCACTTCTAATCACTCGTTTAGATAATACCCATGGCCCACCTTCATATAAAGGTTGGAAGTCATCCATATAATAAGATTTACCTCTTCTATTCTTTCCTGTTAAAGCATCTTTATATTGACTAGTATACAACTTACTTAAATAACCATCTTTCGTTTCTATAACACTTTGAGTATATATATTTACCAGGGATCCATGAATATGCCTGTAAACCATAGTAACTATATTATCTTTAATTCTATATCGATCTCCTTTATTTTTTCCACCAACAATAACCTCAATTCCCACATCGTTGATATCACCAATAGTAAAAGTATTTTGACTATGTACTTCTTCGAAAGTACGTCTTACACGATGGATAGCAACTTCCCAAAGCTGAGAGCCTATTATTTTTGATACACTCTCTTCTTTAATACCATTTACTTTAGCTTTCATATCCTTATCTAATACGAACGAACCATTGTAGATATTATTTTCTGAAAGTAATCTACATAGTCCTCTATAACCAGTAAATTCTTTACTCCATGTATAACGATTTTCATAAGCAGATCTAAATAAATCTGTACAATCTGCTCCCTGTTCTAATTTTTTTTTCACGAATGAATATCCTGTAATGCATTTATAGTAATTGATTGTGTTTGGAGAGACGTAATACCTTCAACAGCTGCTCTGGCTCCTGCCAGTGTTGTAAGTGTAGGGACCGAATAATCAAGTGCTGCTCGACGAAGGTATTTATCATCATGAGCGGCCTGTCTACCTATAGGTGTATTTATAACCAATTGAATTTTACCTGATCTAATCAAATCTTCAATGTTAGGACGACCCTCGTGGACCTTCAAAACAGTTTCAACATTAATTCCAGCTGATGATAAGGATTTAGCCGTTCCAGAAGTAGCAACAAGAGAAAAACCTAAATCAACTAAGTTCTGAGCAATAGGAATTAAACCTGGTTTGTCTCGGTCATGTGTAGATAGAAATACAATTCCATTGGTTGGTAAACCTTCACCAGCTGCAAGTTCTGACTTTGCATATGCCATACCGAAAGTTTTTGAGGAGCCCATAACCTCACCAGTTGATCTCATCTCTGGTCCAAGCACACTATCTGAACCAGGGAAGCGTCGAAATGGCAATACTGCCTCCTTTATAGCTTGCAATGGTGGGACCGGTTCAGATAAAAGGCCTATATCTGACAAGGTTTTCCCTGCCATAATTCTTGTTGCAATGCGGGCTAATGGAACACCAGTGGCTTTAGAGACAAAAGGTACTGTTCTAGAAGCTCGAGGATTGGCTTCGATTATATAAACATTCTCATTTCCATTTATATCCTTTTGAACAGCAAACTGCAGATTTATTAGGCCATTTACATTTAGTGCTAATGATAAATCATTGGTCCATTTTCTTATTGTTTGTAATGAATCAACTCCAAGTGAAACAGTAGGAAGGCAACATGCAGAGTCTCCTGAATGAATGCCTGCTGGTTCTATATGTTCCATAAGACCGCCAATTACAACAACACCTTCTTTGTCACATAAAGCATCTACATCGACCTCAATTGCATTCTCAAGATATTGATCAATGAGTACGGGGTGATCAGGCTCTACATTTACAGCTTCTGTCATATAGGTATCTAATTCAGCTTTGTCGAAAACGACTTCCATGGCTCTACCCCCTAAAACATAAGAAGGTCTTACAACTACTGGGAATTCAATTCGTGCAGCTATTTTATGAGCTTCTTCTCTAGTTCTTGCGAGTCCATTGCGAGGTTGTTGAATATTTAATTTCCTCAGAATCTTCTCAAA
>QCGF01000061.1 GCA_003278175.1 Prochlorococcus sp. AG-363-P15 | reverse complement strand
AATGTGGGCCGATAGTACCCCCCCAAAGATATTTGTTATCTTTTTTAGCTGCCTTTTTCAACCAAAACAATACATCTGGGATGCGGTCCTGAATTTGATCTTTCTTCAGTAATTTTGGTTGCCATGGTCCTCTTTTAAAAGCATGACTAAGTACAGATGAAAGTTCCAACCAACATTTGTACCCATCTTCTAAAAGTCGAACTTTTAGCCTCAATCCAAATTTCTTTTGATGAATATGTTTAGGGAAATCATTTAACAATTCAAAGCTGCGTCCAGCAGAAACCTGCGTAATTAACTCCTTGCTTACTGGACCAGCAAATCCATTGACTGGAGTACAAAGTTGCCAACAAGTTCCTGCAAACATTGTTTCTATGGTCATAGGGGCGCCTAATCTCGTCATTGACTAATTCGGGCGCTATGGCGTTCTACCATTCCAATCCAATCATGAAGGGCCAGCTGCAAGAGCTGCTGGATCAATTTGCAAAAAAAGGACGTCCAGGACTCCACAAAAATATTGCAATCACTTGGATTCGTTACAAGGATCCCAATCCAGAACCCTGTAGTGGAGTAGGAGCTGGCTGGTCGGAACAAAAGCTTTTCTACCCTGCAAGCGTTGTAAAGCTTTTCTATGCAGTTGCAACTGAAGCATGGCTCCAAAAAGATTTACTGATTAATTCTTCCGAACTGCAAAGAGCAGTTAAAGACATGATTGCAAATTCAAGCAATGATGCAACGAGCCTAGTGTTAGATATTCTCTCAGGGACCACAAGCGGTCCGTCATTAACAGGAGACAGATGGCAAGCCTGGCAAAAGCAGCGACTTTTAATTAATCAATGGCTCAAAAGCTTAAACTGGCCAGAACTTGAAAAAGTCAACTGTTGTCAAAAAACTTGGGAAGATGGACCATATGGACGTGAACAGGACTTTTATAAAGATGGGTATACAAATCGCAATTCACTGAGCACGTTGGCAACAGCTCGCATGCTGGAAGCTGTTATGACTAATGGAATAATATCTCCGCCAGCTTGCAAGAGATTAAGAACACTTTTATCAAGGTCTTTAGATATCAGGCAGCGCAAAGAAGATCCAGAGAATCAAATTGATGGTTTCATTGGCGAAGGGTTACCAAAGGGAGCAAGGTTATGGAGCAAGGCCGGATGGATGACTCAAGTCAGGAATGATGCAGCATGGTGCTCATTCCCAAATGGGAATCCCATGCTTTTAATAATATTCAATCAAGGCAGACAAGGAGCTAATGATCAATATTTATTGCCTGAATTGGCAAGGGAAATAACCCTACTTAATGAGGAAATGAATTAAATTATTATATTCAAGTAAAAGTTCTTAAGGAGAAATGATCTTCACCAGGAATAGGCAATTAGAAAACAATGCTGAGGTTGATTCTTAGCAAGATTTCAAAAATTCAAGGATACAAACTCTATTCCATAAAGCTAATTCCCCAGATAACTCTGTTGCGAGAGCGCCCAGGAGAGACTATTCAGCAGTTGCTGACCTTGCAATCATCTTGCAAGCAACATCACACCAGCAAATAAAACAGATCCAACGATGAATCCCACACCCAAAAGAACTGCCACTATTGGTGTATTGAGATATACAGATATGCTTGCCAATTCATTTCCTTGTTTTTCTGCCACTTTTTGATCAAGCAATTAGCTCCAATATTCAAGCACCGCATATCGCCATAACTGTCGATGAATGGACTCCTCAAAACAATTCATAGAAAACTTCTGCAATCCGTTACAAGCAGCAAAAAACTTTCTTCGGGCTTTGGAGTCCCAAAAAAGTATTAGGAATAGTGAGTTGAAGGGGTGACCTTGAAAAAGAAAAACTACCTTTTGTATTGCTGTCCACCTAGAGCAGCTGCAGCAAAGTCAATTGTTTGTTGGGTCATTTCTGATTCAACCTTTGTCTCAACAATTGGCGAGACATCTTCAATCACCAAAGAGGTGCTTTGATCTCTTTGAAATGTTTCAACCAATTCAATCTCAGCAATGTCAGGTAAAACCTGTTCCTCAGTAGCGCTTGGAAGTTGAAAGCGCCCATGAGCAAAGGAGACAGCAAGAAAAACTAGGATCGTGGCCAGGATGACAACGACAAAAATAATTGAAACCAATTGATTTATAGGGCCCCAGAAAACAGAAACATTGGCGAGCTCTTTCCCTTGATTAGAGGTTTTTTCTTGGGATGATCCCCCCCATTGGATATAAACGTCATCAGTAACCCAGCCTTTATTTGCATCCCGATAAGGAGATTCGGTTGTAGCGAAATCAACTAACTCCTGAACTCTATCCCTAACCACTTCTCAAGCCTCCAATTGACCTTATATTCAAGCACCGAAAGAGAACATCTACTCAAGACAAATAACTACCTCTAACAAAAAATGAGGAAGTCACAGGTCATCCTTAAATCAACTTGCGATAAATACTAAAGCTGTAACCAAAAGCGCCGAAGCAATTACTCCAATTGAAATTATTCCAGCAACTTTCGCAGTATTGACAGAAACAGAAACAGTCAAGAACTGAGTACGCGAATCTCGTTTCTTTTCTGATACTGATTTCTTAACTGAGGCCTTATTGCTCACTGGAGCTGCCTGCTTAGTTACAGCGGCCTTCTTCTCTGCTGCGGCCTTCTTCTCTGCTGCGGCTTTCTTCTCTGCAGCGGCCTTCTTCTCTGCTGCGGCCTTCTTC
>QCGF01000060.1 GCA_003278175.1 Prochlorococcus sp. AG-363-P15 | reverse complement strand
CTTCTCTTAACTGCCTTTCGACATAACGACGATAAGTATCCCCAAAAAGCTTTGGATCATTCACGAAAAGAGTGAAGCTAGGAGGCCTGTTGGCTACTTGAGTGCCGTAATAGAGGCGTCCTTGACGACCACCCCGGGTGGTAGGCGGACTTCTCCAGCTCAAAGCCTCATTTAAGACTTCATTAACTACAGAAGTGCTTACTCTTCGACGATGCTGGTCTACTGCCAAACCTGCCAACTCAAAAATACTTTCAACTCTTTGACCTGTAACTGCTGATGTAAAAACCATTGTTGCCCAATCAAGGAAATACAGCTTGGCTCGCAACTCTTTTTCAATTCTTGGCATCGTATGACTATCTTTTTCAAAAGCATCCCATTTGTTAATCACAAGCACACAAGCTCGTCCAGCCTCCTCAATCCTCCCAGCAAGTCGCTGATCTTGTTCTGTCACTCCATCAAGAGCATCTATAACCAAAACACATATGTCACTCCGTTCAATTGCTTTAAAACTCCTATTTATGCCAAAAAACTCAGGGCCATAATTTACACTCCGGCGACGTCGAATACCTGCTGTATCAATCAATTTCCAGGAATGACCATGGCGGTTCAAAACAGTGTCAATGGTGTCACGAGTTGTGCCTCGGATAGGGCTGACAATTGCTCTAGGCTTTCCACATATTGCGTTTAACAAGCTCGACTTGCCTACATTGGGTCTACCGATAATGGCCAACTGAATAGGTTCTTCCTCTTCAGAATCCAGTTCTTTAGGTGGAAGTAGAGAAACAACAAGGTCTAACAAGTCACCTGTACCAGCTCCATGAATCGCCGATATCGGATAAGGCTCTCCAAGACCAAGTCGCCAAAACTCCGCAGCCATGGCCAAACCTTGCTCGGGAGACTCGCATTTATTAACAGCTACCAATGACTTGCAAGGATATGTCCGCAACCATTCTGCGATGGCCTCATCAGCCGCAGTAACTCCCTGCTGACCATCAACGATAACCAAAGCCAAAGTTGCTTCGGCAAGCGCCAAATTTGCTTGTTCACGAATTTCAGGGAGAAACTCACTATCGTCATCAAAAACTAGTCCACCCGTATCAACAACCTTAAATTCCCTATCTCGCCAAAACCCATCTTGATAAGTCCGGTCTCTAGTTACGCCAGGCTGGTCGTGAACTATTGCCTCTCGACTCTTGCAGAGACGATTAACCAGCGTAGATTTTCCTACGTTAGGACGACCAATAATGGCGACGATAGGACGCGCCAAGTTCTCTAACCATCTATAAGAATCTCGACCTTACATAAGAACAGACCAAATATCCCAATTTTATTGATTTCAAACTCACTGAACTAAAATGCAAAGGAGGTGATAGCAAAAACTAAATTAATAAATTTCTTCTTAAAGTAATACTAGACAAGAAACAACGAACAATCGGCCATTCAAGAAAAATCTCTAGAAAGAACACCCTAATTCCAATTAATTTCCATAGTGAATCTATTTAGTCAAAATTGTAAGCCCTCCAATTAAACTGAAACATGACAATCACTTCCAAAGAGCTCATACTCCAAGGGAGGGGTGTAACACGAACAATAAGGTCAAGGGTATTTCAATCTCCCCTTGCTGGAGTTAGTGATCAAATTTTCAGGAGACTAGTGAGGCGTTGGGCACCAGAGGCATTGTTGTTCACTGAAATGGTAAGCACTAACTGCCTGAGCGAACAAGAATGGAGCTACAAAATAAAAGGGCTCAATAAAGAAAAAGGTCCTGTAGGTGTACAAATTTTCGGAAATTGTCCTGAAGCAATGGCTGAAGCAGCTATTCAAGCAGAAGCCTCTGGCGCATACTTAATTGATATCAATATGGGTTGCCCAGCGAAGAAAGTAGCGAAAAAAGGTGGCGGGAGTGGGCTACTGAAAGAGCCAAAACTGGCCAAAGAAATTGTAAACAAAGTTGTAAGCATTATAAAAATTCCTGTCACAGTTAAAACCCGTCTTAGTTGCGCCGAAAAAGACCCCTACGATTTAATCACTTTTGCCAAGCATATCGAAGATTCAGGAGCTCAACTCCTTACAGTCCACGGCAGAACGAGAGCACAAGGTTTCTCTGGTAAAGCAAATTGGGATGCAATTGCAGAAATAAAAAATGCTTTAAGCATTCCAGTCATTGCGAATGGAGATATAAAAAATACTGATGATGCCTGTCGCTGCCTTGAAATAACTTCTGCAGATGGAGTCATGGTTGGGCGTGGAATCATGGGCTCTCCTTGGCTCATTGGACAAATCGATTATGCATTTAAGGGTAAAAAAGTCTTTAAAGCACCAGGCCCCAAAGAACGCCTGAATTTAGTACTTGAGCAATTGCAAGAACTTCTCGAAAAAAACGGAGAGCATGGTCTCTTAATTGCTAGAAAACATATGAAATGGACATGCCAGGGATTCAAAGGTGCGAATGATCTTCGACATGCATTGGTGCGAGCAGAAACTTCTTTAGATGCAATCACTCTTCTTCAAAATCAAATACTCTTAATGAGTTAACTCAAGATAGTTAAATCCCAGTTTTTTTATGGCCACAACCGCAATCTATGGCCTTAAAAATCAAGGCAAAACCTCAGGCCAGCATTGGCGTATAAGCAACAACGAAAAATATGGCCTAATACTTGCTGGGACCTTCTCAGCACTCATCACCTGTTGATCTGCAAATCCAACCCTTTGAGCAAATAACGACTCATTGAG
>QCGF01000059.1 GCA_003278175.1 Prochlorococcus sp. AG-363-P15 | reverse complement strand
GCTTGCATTGATGCCTGCACAAACAAAGCTCCAGCCAATGTTTGATAACCCACCGAGGCGAAAACCAAGCCCAATAGATCTGCAATTAAGCCACGTTTCAACAAACGGCTTGTTTCTCCTCGACTAGGCCGAACAGCGCTATCAAGTGCTCTACCAGTACGTACTATTAACCAACCCTGCCAAAGACCATACAACAAGAAAAAGAACGCCAAAGTTGTTAAGGACAACCCCGGACCTAAACCCAATGCTCTTTCTGAGTTACGTGCAAGACTGCTACCAATGTTGTTGAAGAGCAAAACTCCCACAACAACAATCCCTAGAACTGTTTGAATCCAAAATCGAATCCAGCCGATGCGACGCATACCTAATGAAAGAAGCTGGAAATCAAGTTTGTCGGCCATCCGCATTAGTTCGGCGCTCATTCAAACTTGCCATCTAAACGAACAATTTGCACGAATCTCTTGATTCCTCTCTGCTCTCCACAGCAGGCACTTCTTCCAACAGCTTTGGCACTAGGAAGTTTTGACGGCCTCCATTATGGGCATCGCCGCGTGATTGAAATGGTCACAACAAACGGTCCTGGCATCCCCACGGTAGTTAGCTTCTGGCCACATCCACGTGAAATTCTTTATGGGGAAACAAGGTTAAGACTAGATCTACCCTCAGAAAAAACTTCTCTCCTAGAGCCCATTGGCGTTAAACAACTGGTTTTAATTCCATTTGATCAAGAGTTGTCAGCACTAACTCCTGAGAAATTCGTAGATCAAATTCTTTTCAAAACACTACAAGCTCGCCGTATTGCAGTAGGAGCTAATTTTCGATTCGGCAGCAATCGTACAGGTGATGCATTCGCTCTTCAAAAAATAGCTGGCGCTTTAGACATAAAAGTTTCAGTTGTACCCATACTTGAAGACAAAGAAGGACGCGTGAGCAGTAGCCGCATCCGTTCAGCACTTAAAGAAGGGCAACTAGATATAGCGAAGAAGCTTATGGGAAGACCTTATCGGTTTTGTGGGAATGTAGTTTCTGGGAGAGGAATTGGACGCGGAATTGGTTGGCCAACAGCAAATCTGCAAGTAGATGGACGGAAATTCTTACCTGGACTAGGTGTCTATGTGGCTTGGGCCTGGACGGAAAGGCAAAAGAAACCCTTTAGAGCTGTTATGAATTTGGGTCCTCAACCTACTGTGGATCCAACCGCACCATCCGCCGTAGAAGTTCACCTGCTTGATCAAGATATCGACTTGAGCAAGCAAAAACTTGTAATAGAGCCAGTGCAAAAGCTAAGAGAACAAAAACAATTCTCAGATCTCAAATCACTTAGCAACCAAATTGGACTAGATGCCAATCTCGCTCGAACAATCTTGAAGGCTGATCGAACTTGTTGAATTCATTGGGTAACTGGATAAGCATTAGCCAATCCCCAAACAATAAATACACCGATACCGCCCAAAAGAACAACTCCCCAAACCAGCACATTCATGGTGCTATCAGAACTACCTTTCTCCATAACCCCTGAAGCATGCGATCCTGCCAAGACTGACATGGAATGGATGTCTTTTGTTCCAATCTCCAATCAAAGTGTGGCTCAGCTGATAGATGCCAATCTTGATAGAGCCCGTGAGGGTCTTCGAGTAGTTGAAGATTGGTGCAGGTTTGGCCTTCAACAAAAAGATCTTGTTGTAACACTCAAAGACTGGAGACAACAACTCGGCGCTCATCATCTTGAGATCTATAAAAAGGCTAGAGCCACTCACAAAGACCAAGGTATAGGGCTAAACCATCCAGCTCAAGAAAATCGCACTTCAACTGAAGAAATTATTGCGGCGAACTGCTCTAGAGTTCAAGAGGCATTGAGAGTCTTAGAAGAATTCACTCGCGCCACCGATCCAGATTTAGCAATCATCGCAAGCAAAATTAGATATGGACTTTATGACCTAGAAATAACCATCATCAAATCCACAGCCTCAAAAAGACTTCGCCAAAAACTTCATTATTGCAATCTTTGTCTAATTACCGAACAAAAAAAAGAGCTGGCTAGCACCATTAGCGAAGCCCTTAAGGCTGGCGTAAAAATGATTCAATTTAGATGTAAAAATGGTTCTGACCTTGAACGCCTTGCACAAGCAAAAGAATTAGCTTCTTTGTGCCGGAGCCATGATGCCCTTTTTATTATTAATGATCGGCTAGATCTTGCCCTTGCAGCAGATGCAGATGGCATACATCTAGGGCAAGATGATATCCCCACAGAAACAGCTAGACGTATTCTGGGGAGCGAGAAGTTAATTGGCCGAAGTACACATTGCTTAAAGCAACTTCGACAAGCAGAAACAGAAGGAGCGGACTATCTAGGAGTGGGGCCGATATTCCCCACCAAGACCAAGCCCGAACGGAAGCCTTCTGGCATCAGCTATCTGAAAGAGGCATTAGAGGCCACACAGCTACCTTTATTTGCCATTGGTGGAATTAATAGCTCAACACTTGACGAGGTAGTCTCCGCAGGCGCAAGAAAAATCGCTGTAATAGGGGCCATAATGAATGCACCCAACCCTTATGAAACGAGCCAGGACCTACTAAGAAAATTGCCATGAACCTAAGAATTAATGGAAAAGTAAAAGCCATAGAGACAGCACAAAAGTCGCTGACATTGGCGGGCTTAATTAAACAGCTAGGACATCACTCTCGCCTTGTAGTTGTGGAATTCAATGGGACAATATTGACCCCCGAGCACTGGGAGCAACAAATAATCAAGGATGGAGATTCCCTTGAAATTGTAACGATTGTGGGTGGAGGTTCCTAAAGTTGGGCCAACCGCCA
>QCGF01000058.1 GCA_003278175.1 Prochlorococcus sp. AG-363-P15 | reverse complement strand
CGGTTACTCCAGGAATCAATTTGATAGGGCATGTCGGATAATTCGCTCGGATATAAAGCAAGACATAAGAAGCACTAGCAAACAAAGAAACATCTCCTTGGCAAAGGAAAACCACGGCTTCTCCCTCTCCAACTGAGGCGGCAAGCTTTTCACCTGCCTCACACCAAGCAGTTTGTCTCACCTCAGAAGAGGCAACCATAGGGAACAAGAGCGGCAAGCGTCTTTTCTCTCGACCAATCCATGCCCGAGCAATATTAAAAGCATGACCATCATCATCTCCCAAGCGAGAGACTGGGAAAGCTACCAAAGTTGAGTTTTGGATAGCCTTTACCGCAGCCAAAGTCATCAAGGAAGGATCCCCTGGACCTACACCAACAAGAGTCAAAGAGGGTTTCGCCATAGATGAATTCACCTACAAACAATGGTCATAAGTCTTTTGGTTCAATCATATTTTTCTTGATAAGCAAAGAATGTTTCCTGTGTTTTCAATTGCTGCAAATTCGAGGTAAATATTGGATAAACAAAGAATAAGTTAGGCATGCATTCTTGGTTCAGGGTGCAATTCCGAAAGGATATGAGCTTCATACTCGGCCAACTCCCTTAAGCGTGAAACAATTACTTCTTTTTCAAACCTTTCATCTGCAAGTGTCCGATAAATACCAAAATGTCGAGCCTCACTCTCTAATAATTCGCCATATAAATCGGCAAGCTCCTTATCCGGGCTGTGGGTAGCTAGCAAAGACATTCTTTCGTGACTTCTTGCTTCAATCAAACCAGCCACAAGAAAGCTATCAAGCATGCGTTCAGGCTCAACCTTCCTGATTTGCTGGCCCAAAGCTGCTCCATAAGGCGGTGCAGGCAAAGGCTCTAAATAACGTCCTCTTGAAATGAGAATTTCCAAGACCCGTTCAAAATGATCCAACTCCTCTCTAGCTAAAGGGCTTAATACTTCCGCAAGTCCTGGTTCACACAAATAGCGAAACATCATTTGTACGGCCCAACCAGCTGCTTTTCTCTCACAATGGGCATGGTCTATTAGCACCTCTATTGGGTTAGCTATCGCTTGTGACAACCATGCGTCACCAGTTGATGTAACCAACCATTTAATTCGTACAGGAGGCTTCTTCTCTGGCAATGTACTCATTAGATCTATTTTGAATCGCGCAAGTGTGCCAGCAGGCCTTGCAAGGCAAGGTGATAACTCATCACGCCGAAACCACTCACAACACCCACTGCCCTTGCAGCGAGAAAAGAGTGATGTCGAAAGGACTCACGGGAAGACGTGTTACTGAGATGCAGTTCCACATATGGGATCTCTGAACCAAGTAAAGCATCTCGCAATGCAATAGATGTATGCGTATACGCACCAGCATTGATAAGGATGGCATCCACTTGACCAATAGCCTTCTGAATACGATCTATAAGAGCTCCTTCAAAATTGCTTTGAAAACATTCAAGCTGAGCCCCTTCTTCGCGAGCCTTATTTTTTAAGGCAACCTCTATAGATTCAAGAGTGCTGGATCCATATATAGAAGGTTCACGCTGACCCAAAAGATTTAGATTGGGTCCATTAATGAGCAATAGACGCATCAACCTCTAAAGCAAAAGTCCTGGACTGATGGTACAGATCCTCAGCAACAACGCCCATCAAATTAAGCAATTCTTGGACCATAAACTGTTAATGTCACTTTGTGGTTCGGGTCGGTGCCCGAGTGGTTAATGGGGGCGGACTGTAAATCCGCTGGCTCTGCCTACGTTGGTTCAAATCCAACCCGGCCCACCTTCCACACGCCCTTGTAGCTCAGCGGTAGAGCACTCCCTTGGTAAGGGAGAGGTCCCGGGTTCAAGTCCCGGCGAGGGCACTGCCCCTCAACCCTCTCCAAGGGAAAGGATCTCAAGGCACCAGAGGTTCTAAAACACAGAAAAGGGTCCTGAGTCCTAGGCAATAAAAAAGGCCCTTGCGAAACGCGCCGGACCTGGGTGATGGGGAACTTGTTTTCTAAGCGAGATCCAGCTCAAAATCAACCCCCACAAGTAGTGTTTTTTCTTATCGGTTGTATAAGTCACACTATAAATAGCGTGTATCTACCGATGACAAATCGCTTGACAGTGACTATTGTCAGTCCAACGGCCGGGTGATGGGGGTCAAACGGTCTTAATAAAAGAGCCTATTTTCTGCATGTTTTTTTTATGATTGCCAAGAGATGGCTAGTCATTCAGTTTTCAACTTTCAAAACAAGATGTAAATAACAAAGATAAGAGGGAGCAAAAAATGAGTGTGTTCTTTTTACCCGTGAAACCTCAGATTACTGCTTCTTGCTGATCGACCAACTTGCAAGCACAAGTAATCAACTCCTACTTAAGGGACATTTCGGTGATATTAATTAGATTTAGAGAAATTCTTTGACGTCGATGGAGGGCAGGTGCCCTGCTCTCTTGACTCACGAATACTAATGACTAAAGATCAGAGAACCACACCGATGAAAGACTTCCTAGATAAGTTCTTTGCGCTGTGCAAGGAGTACCAACAAGAGATACCCCCACACAAGATGGCAGAAATTCTTAGAGATTATGCAGAGAGGTTGGATTGATGAGTCCATCTATAACTTCGATGTCTTTGCTAGCTGTTGTTATTGCAGCAATCTCTATTTGGTGGGTCAACATAACTCTAAAGGAAGGTAGAAAGGCAGTCGAAGAAAGCAAGGCCGATCTAGATTAAAAGAATGCAAAAATTACTAATTACTATCGGACTTGGCATTGCAGCTATAGGTGTTCTCTACCCTTACTTAAGGCAATTGGGTTTAGGACAACTTCCAGGCGACATAATTTTGAGGGGAGAAAAATCAACTTTTTTTTTTCCAATAGTTACCTGCATTGCTATCAGCTTGCTTCTTTCTATCATGTTTAATTTGCT
>QCGF01000057.1 GCA_003278175.1 Prochlorococcus sp. AG-363-P15 | reverse complement strand
ACTCCCAATTTTCGGCTTTGGTGGCGGAGGGCTTTTTGGCTTTTTAATCCTTATGTCAATCGCTGGAGTAATAGTCAATTCAGTCAGAGGCAATAGCGCTCCCGCAATACAAAACACAAGAGCAGTTAACGCGCGCGCGCCAGTTGCCGTAACAATGGTCCAATTACAAATAGGTCTTTTAGCTAGCGCAAAAGACCTCAAGAAAGACCTTAGGGAACTAGCAGCAGCAGCAGATACAAACACTCCCAGGGGCTTACAAATAGTCTTGCAAGAAACAACTTTGTCGCTCCTAAGGCAACCAAATTTATGGGTTTATGCAAACCTGGAAAGTGGTCAGGTACCTTTCAACGCAGCAGAATCAACGTTCAACAGGCTTTCACTTACAGAACGAAGCAAATTAAATGCAGAAATAACCTCTAACTTTTCTGGTCAGCTTTTGACTGACAACAATTCAGGCATAAAGCCTGGCGAGGCAGATGCAACCAATGAATTCATAGCCGTCACAGTTCTAGTTGCTTCAAAAAATCGCTTAGCACTAAACGAAACTATTAACTGCGAGCAACTCAAAGAAAGTCTTCGAATACTTGGATCGATATCTTCAACTGACCTCATGGCTTTAGAAGTCATTTGGCAACCAGAAGGACTAGGGGAAGTACTTAGCTCTGAGGATTTAGTGATGGCTTACCCGAATTTGAAGCACCTTTAATCAGGCTCAAATCGGTCCAAACAAAAATTCTTCACAATTTCTTCCGCAAATAAAGTGCAATAAGAACAAAATCAGAGCTTCAACACAATTAAATTCGAAGGAATTAAATTAAAACCAAAAGTGTCAGGCTCAACCAGTCAAGGACCACGTTCTATGAAGTGGGAAACCAATGGGGAGTTGGCGCAACGTGACCTCTCAGAACTAGTAAGCCGTTTACTTGATGTAGAAGCGACAAGTCATGGAGATGAACTTTCAAGACTTGGCACCAAATGCAACGATCAACAGTAAATAATTGTTTTACCTCTTGCGCCAAGCACTTCTATAACTCACCTTCAGTTAAATCAAAAGAGATGAATGAGCAGAAGAACCTTCCAATGGGTTAATAGTCCAGTCCTATTTGAAGCTATCCACAGATATGAACAAGGCCGACTACCTCGTTCAATGAAACTTTGGGTAGAACAACTGCTTGACTTGGAACCCAATCAAGACTCAAAGTTATTACCTAATAGCCAAAGCTCATAAAAGGTTTTTCCAGTAAAGGCATTCAACTTTTAAGAATTCGCAAGGCTGCCATAGCAGCCCCATAACCATTATCGATATTCACAACCAAAAGGCCAGGAGCACAGCTTGCCAACATGCCTGCAAGCGAGCTTTTCCCACCTGCACTAACCCCATAACCTACAGATACTGGCACCCCAATCACTGGCTTCGACACCAAGCCAGCAAGAACTGTGGGTAGAGCTCCTTCCATCCCCGCACAAGCAATCACAACCTTTGCCTTTTTGATTGTCTCCAAATTATTTAGCAAGCGATGCAGGCCAGCGACTCCAACATCCATAAGGAGGTCAACCTTAACCCCATGACATCTCAAGGCCAATTGCGCCTCTGCGGCGACTGGCAAATCACTGGTTCCACCACTTAAAACAACAACTTCACCAAGTTTGGGATTTAATTCAACAGGTTCTCCTACGGTTACACAATTAGCTTGATCATGAAAAACAGCATCATGCAGGTACTTTTTTAATTCCATGGCCTTCTCATAATCAACCCTTGTAACCAAAGCAAATTCACGGACATCCTTCAGCCTGCTTACGATTTCCACAATTTGATGAGTGGTTTTGTGCTCACCCCAAATCGCCTCAACCATACCTAAACGTTCTCTCCGCTGAAGGTCCAACCTCGCCTGAATATCATTCACTGGGGTAACAATTGGCCTTCATATATAAGAGGGAATGGGTTCCCAGTTTCTATTCCTGTTGCCTTACGAGCCAGAGCTTCAAAGCGTTCTTGAACAGCATCTATTTCCCCTTGAGGAATTTCTTTCCATTGAGAATAACTAGCCCAAGTAATCATTACAGTCGCTTCCTCTCTTAATGGATCCCAATAAAGATTTCTACCAAGGAACCCTCTCTTCCTTGATAACCATGGCTCCCAACTAGCTCTTTCTGCAGCCAGCCAAGCCTGCCTATCTTGATCATCAACATGAAGGCGAAGATGTTCAATAACTTTTTGATCATTGTCAATAGAAATAGTTGGCATTGCTGAATAAGCCTGTTGAGGACTAATAAAGTTCAAGCTCAACGCCCCAAGAAATAAAACCAAGCAATAAGCAAAGCTTCTTAAAACCCGTTGAAATAAATACATTTTCATACTCGCTTTAGCAAAGCGACTGCATAACAACTAATTCCTTGTTCAAGGCCTTCAGGACCAAGCTTTTCATTAGTTGTTGCCTTAACTCCTACTGATTGCACTGCAACGCCTAATCTCTGAGCCAAATTCCCTCTCATCAGGCCAATATGTGGCTTTAATTTTGGACGCTCTAAAACGACAACTGCATCTACATTCATTACTTGCCAACCATGGTCACTAATAAGACCCACAACCTCTTGCAATAGGAACAAACTGTCAGCACCCTTCCATTTGGAATCCTCTGGAGGAAAGTATTTCCCTATATCGCCTAAAGCTAAAGCTCCAAGCAGTGCATCAGTAATTGCATGCGCAAGAACATCCGCATCACTATGACCGTCTAAACCCAATTGGTCAGGATGGGAGAGCTTCACCCCCCCAAGAATCAATGCCCTGCCAGGAACCAATCGGTGAATATCGTAACCATTTCCAATTCTTAGGTTGTACTCACTTTCAGTCATATCAATTGATTTAAAGGGAAAAATACATGCTGTATCTCGTCTGGATTTCAATAATACAACCGACTTAGAGCAAAAAAGCACCTCTTAATTCAACGATAATAGATGCTTTGAAGAGTCGAGGAGAGGCGGTACAGAAAGCCTGATCTTGTCGGCAAAAAAACATTTATATATCTGAACCTATTAAATCAAAAAACCTTTTATTAATCTTGAAAAGCATTGAGTAGCCAATAATTATTTTTTATTTGTAGCTTTTGCAGAGGTTCTGCAAACTTTGCTCCTTTAGAAATTAGTGACAAAGCATCTCAGAGGTGATCGGATCCAGGGGATTATCACCGACTGAAAGCCTGAATATATTCCCAAGGTCAATCAATGTGAATTCTTTAAGATGCAAACAAAAACAAGTACTATCAATCAATCCATATAAAGTCTCTTCATTTATTGATATTTATTACAGGACTTTATTAATTAAAGACAAAAACTAGTCCCGCACAAGTTTAACAATTTTATTTATCTAACCATTTAGAGTAAA
>QCGF01000056.1 GCA_003278175.1 Prochlorococcus sp. AG-363-P15 | reverse complement strand
AGTTTATGATATATCTATATATTATAGAATTTGTACAGCTAATTAGCTTGATGCAGACGTATAAAACTGCAGGGCAAATCTCCAAAATCTTCTAGAGAGTAAGAAAAATGATAAGGAGATAACAAAAGATTATACTATTGAATTTATTGAACTTATCCTTAACATAGTCTCAGCTGGTACTGTCGTAAGAAAGGCTATAGGAAGTACGAACGTAAATAAAAATCTTATTTGTTCAGGGTAGGCTGCAATTGGGTACCTACCAGCAACTAAAGTTGATCTTAATACTTCATTTGCATTCCATACTCGTACGAACCAAATACTTGTAGTCGCAATTAGGAACCATAGGCTATAAAGAATTAATAAACTTGTTCCAAGAATAGTAATCGAAATAAATAAGTTTAAGATGCTAAATGAGACCCTAGATAGAAATAAACCAAAAATCATAAGGAATGTACCCGCAAAGATTGAGGGAATTCCCCAAGGAGAAAATATACGTAAAGATAACCATAATTGACTATCAACTGGTTTTAGCAGGACGAAATCTAATGTTCCGTTTTGGACGTGACGTACTATTCTACTTAGATTAGGTGCAAGAAACATTATTGTGAATCCCTCTAAGAATGTATAAACTCCCAAAATAATTATTGATGTTTCCCAACTCCACCCGCCTAAATCTGTATCTATACTATAAAATAATGAAAGTGTAAATAAACTTCCAAAAAGATTTCCTATTACTGAGATAAATTCAATCAGGATGTTAAAACGATATTCAAATTCACTAGCTATACTAGAAATCCAGAATGAAGAGAGTATTCTTAAAGTATGGGTCCATTTATTTTGTGATTCCATAATTATGCTCCCATACCTGAATAATGTTTAAGACCTTTCTTCCAGAAAATATATCCAAGAGTTACTAACAATATTGACCAAAATAAAATTGCCATAAAGCCATTTATTAGGTTAACATCGTGACCAGATAGAATTTTGGCTGGGAATGATAATATATAAGGAAATGGAGTTAATAATGCTAAATTCCTGATAGGTTCAGGAAAAGTTTCAAGTGGTGCAACTAAACCAGTAAGAAATAGATAAGGTATTAATAATAATCTTTCAATAGCACTTGCTCTGTCATTCCAAAAACATACCATAGAAAAAAGCCAATGCAATAAGAATCTTAAGCAGAATGCCAAGAATAATGATATTAAGAATAGTATAATCCTATCTATGCCAGGGAACCAAATACTATTAGGAGTAAATATAAAAACAACTAAAAGCATTCCAAAAACAATAGGTAATCGGCTTATTTGTTCTGCAATATGAGATGAAAAATATCTCCAGAAAGGCATTAAAGGTTGTAATAAGAATGGTGAAAGACGACCTTCTAGATTGTCTTCTTCAAATGAAACCATAACCCAGACAGCAGTAAATTGACGGACAATGAAAGCAGAGATAAAGTAACGATTCAGCCATTCAGTGCTTAAACCTAGTTTTGCTGATATTTCTGCTTCCCTCCAAATACTTAGCATTATTAGAGGTAAAATTCCTGAAACAGCCCATAGGATAATCTCTGCACGATATTCAAGCATAAGTGAATATTGTGTAGAGATAAGAGCAATTGGTAATCTAATTTTTTTTTGGATAGTAATCAAATAAGATTTGAAAATATTCATTATTTAAAAGATCCTTCTTGTAACAATTTACCAATTAATTCTTCTATAGGTGGGTCTGTTACTTCAAGATCCTTTACTGGGAATAAATTCAATAATTTAGATAAGTTTTCGGCAAGTTTCGACTTATGGATAAGAACTTTTATTAGTTGTCCATCATAATTAATTATATCGCCAAATTCTAAGAATGACTCAATTGGCCTAGGCTCGACTAATTCTATTTTTACGCATCTACAAGGTGATAGTTGATCTGATAGTTTGGCTAATAAGCCATCATAAAAGAGTTTACCTTGGTGTATGAGCAAAACACGTTTGCAAAGCTTTTTTATATCACCCATATAATGACTAGTTAATAATATCGTAGCTCCAAATTGTTTATTGTATTCCATAAGAAAGTCACGAACTCTTATTTGGGCATTTATATCCAAACCCAAGGTTGGCTCATCTAAAAATAACACTGATGGTCTATGTAGAAGAGAAGCAAGCAATTCAGCTTTCATTCGTTGCCCTAAAGACAATTTCCTAACAGGTCTAGTAAGTTCAGGGCCAAGCTCCAGCATTGAAGCAAGTTCTTTAATTCTTCGAATTGATTCTTGTTCAGGAATTCCGTATACTGCAGCATTAACTTTTAAGGAATCCATAGGAGGAAGATCCCATATAAGCTGTTGCTTCTGTCCCATTACCAACGTAATTTGGCGTAGAAAATTTTTTTTTCTACGTATTGGCTGATAACCAGCTATGTTTATAGACCCAGATGTTGGTTTTATAAGTCCACACAACATTTTTAAAGTAGTAGTCTTTCCTGCACCATTTGAGCCAATAAAGCCAACAATCTCACCCTCTCCTATACTAAAATCAAGTTGATCTACTGCCTGTACATTTTTAACTTTTCTTGAGAAGAAATGTTGAATAGTCCCTTTAATACCAGGCTGTTTCTCTGGTATTTGAAAATTTTTAGAAAGTGACTTAACAGAAATAATATCCATGATATATACTATATTTTATAGTGAAAAATTAATCAAGAAATTAACTGGTAGACTGAAAAGAAGGCATATATTTTGAAAATAATATAAATAAGTATTCTGGTGTATATACACTGTTAAATAGAGCTATGACCTAGAATTGATCAGTTGATAACATATTGACATACAACGCAAGCCCCTTGTCCTGAAAGGGATATCCAATAAAAACCACAGTTGCTACAGAAGCTACAAATTTATTTCCAAAAGGCTCTTGATTCATGCAATGGCTTAGAGTGTGAGATGGTTCTAAATCAATTATTTCCTTATCAGTTAATGGAAATCAGCCATGAGTGAAGAGAATTTAAAACAATTTAATTCACTCAATCTTGCTGAGCAGGAATCAATGAATAAAACAAAAGAAGAAAATATGCAGCCAATTCATAAAGAACAAACATCTATAAAACCTGTCAATCAGTTAGAAGGGAGACTGTTGGGTTGGTATGTAGCGTGTAATAGTAGCCAGATAGAAGCTGGAAAAATTCATAACTTCTCGATGTATAACGAACCACTAGTTTTGTATAGAGATAAAGATGACAACGTTAGATGTATAAAAGATTTATGTCCTCATAGAGGTGCTTCTTTTATAGGTGGAGAGCTTAAAGAAGGCGAACTAGTTTGTCCATACCATGGAGCTCGCTTTTCAGCCAAAGGTGAATGCACTAATCTTGACAGGATCACCTGTTCCCACATAGTCGAGTCTAACTACGACAATTACGCTAAAAAAATACATCTATCTCAGTA
>QCGF01000055.1 GCA_003278175.1 Prochlorococcus sp. AG-363-P15 | reverse complement strand
CGTAGTATTGATTCCCATATCGCGTTTGAAGCTCGACCCAAAACGTTCGAGGCATTAGGGCGTAATAGGCATCTCCTACATTGAAATTTAAAAGGTTGCCCCCACGTGGATCTGCCACTACAAGTAAACTTCTCTCATCAAGATCCCAAAATTTTCTTACTGCAATTCCTGGAGTCCTTTCATATTGGGAAAGTACTCTTATTTTCCAACCTGTTTCGTCTTCATATTCATTAAGGGACTGCTCGAGTTGCTCCTTTTGTCTTGTGCTTAGTGTTCTTGCTAGATCAATGATTGGCGTAACTTCCTTGGGAAGGAGATCAGGATTGTCGTAAGAGAAGGCTGGGGCACAGAGAATCAAAGAAAACAATATTGCAATAACACCATGTAAGGGGCTTATCCTGTTCTTTGATTTCATGAAGTCTTTTCATTCATACCTATTCTCTCTAATGGATGGCTCAAGTGCGAATTGTCCTGGATGGATTGCAGATCGAATTATTAACTCTGGCGGTAGCGTTAGTTTTCACCAATATATGGACTGGGCCCTTAATGATGTTAATAACGGAGCTTATTCTTGTGGACACTTGAGGCTAGGGACTAAAGGTGATTTTGTTACTTCTCCTTCTCTGGGTGGTGACTTCGCAGAATTATTAGCTGTTCAATTAGTTGATTGGTTTAATCAGTTGAATTTGAAGAACGATACTCATCTTCCACTAACTTTAGTTGAGGTTGGAGCTGGTGATGGCGACCTTGCCTTTGATTTGATTGAAAAAATCGGTCAGTTATCACCATCTATTCTAAATAGATTGGAGCTTGTCTTGGTTGAAATAAATCGGGGAATGATAGAGCGTCAAAAGCAGCGTTTGAGTGCGATAACTTCTATCCCCATCCGCTGGTCATCATTCGAAGAACTTAATAAAAACCCAGTAGTTGGTGTTATAATTGCTCATGAAATGTTAGACGCTCTTCCAGTAGAAAGAATTATTTATAAAGACAAGAAATTACATAGGCAAGGGGTTAAGATTGATACTGATAATTTAAATTCATGGCTTTCATATACTGAACTTCCACTTTCTCAACTTCTTGAATCATTTCTGTTGGAGATCGGTGATGGAATTGGACTTAAATTACCACCAGTTGATGCCCCTGAAGGATGGTCTAGTGAACTTCATACTGAATTAATGCCTTGGTTGAGAAAAGCATCTGAATCGTTAATTTTTGGATCTTTGTTGATTATTGATTACGCTTTAGAGGCATTTCGTTATTATACTGCACGAAGAGATAAAGGCACAATAATTTCCTATCGGAATCAATTTGCTAGTTCTAAATTGTTAAGCGAGCCTGGATATTGGGACATTACTTCACACTTATGTATAGACACCTTGGTCTTTTATGCTCAAAAAAATAATTGGAGCTATATGGGTAATGTACGTCAAGGTCAGGCTCTATTGGCGCTAGGACTCTCAGAACGTTTCCATGCCTTGAAGGAATTATCGACATCTAATTTAGAAATGGCCTTGTCAAGAAGAGAAACACTTCTAAGACTTGTTGATCCTGCTTCCCTGGGAGATTTCAGATGGCTGGCCTTTCAAATAAATAATAGATTTAAACCAAATTGTAAAAGATTAGATTTGACCGCTAAATTTTTATCTGATTCACCTGGGTAAATTATCAAGACATTGTTTGATTGAATCTTTACTAATACCATCTTTTATCTCAACTTCACCAATTTGCTTTGGCATCACAAAGTTGACTCTACCCTCTTTGACTTTTTTGTCGCCTAATAAGCTCTTGTAGACATCTTCAGTTTTCAGATCTGGCCAAAGGACTGGCAACCCTGTCTTTAATAATAATTCTTTTTGCCTGCTTGCATCCTCTTTGCTCCAGCTATTAAGTTGGACAGCAAGTTCTCCGATTGCGATCATTCCAATAGAGACAGCTTCGCCATGTAGCCAAGTCCCATAACCGCAAAGATTCTCAATTGCATGACCAAAAGTATGTCCATAGTTTAGGATTGCTCTTATTCCACCTTCACGCTCATCAAGAGAAACTATTTCTGCTTTTGCTGAACATGAGTGAATAATAATCTCTTCCAATGTTTTATCATTTAAGGCTAGAAGATTTTTAAGATCGGCACAATTTTCTAGTAGGTTGAAAAGAATAGTATCCCCTATTACTGCGTATTTAATTACCTCTGCCATTCCTGCTCGAAATTCTCTTTCAGGAAGTGTTTTTAGAGTCGATGGATCAATTAAAACTAATTTTGGCTGGTGAAAGGCTCCTATGAGGTTTTTGCCTTTTTTGTGATTTACTCCTGTTTTCCCTCCTATTGCAGCATCTACCATTGCAAGCAAGGTGGTTGGCACTTGAACTACTGAGATGCCTCTTAGCCAAGTGGCTGCGGCAAAGCCAGTCATGTCACCAATTACGCCTCCTCCAAGTGCAATCATTAGAGAACCTCTTTCAAGGTTTGCTGAAAATGCTGCATCGTGGATAAGTGCAACACTCTCAGGATTTTTTTGGTTTTCACCAGCTTCAATGATTAGCAGGCTTGGTTGGTATCCACATTTTTCAAGGCTTTTTAGGAAAATGTCGCCATATGGAATAGCTACATCTTCATTTGAAACAACGAGTATTTTGATGCCTTTCTTGATACCTGCCTTAAGAAGTTCTTCTCCAATACAGTTAATACTCCCCTTCCCTATGACTATTTCATATGGATTGTTAGTTAGCCTTACAGGAATACGATGAATAGTCTGATGCACAACTTCCAACCTTTCAGG
This sequence comes from Prochlorococcus sp. AG-363-P15, assembly GCA_003278175.1. Classification (GTDB taxonomy): domain Bacteria; phylum Cyanobacteriota; class Cyanobacteriia; order PCC-6307; family Cyanobiaceae; genus AG-363-K07. Next base: position 738 of record QCGF01000055.1, on the reverse strand, counting down.
GCGAGTCTTTCTAGTTTATTTCGCTTGCAAGGAATGCACACCTTTGATTAGCTTCACTTTATTTTCAATGAAATCCCTGTTTATTCGTAAACCAAAGAAAAACATTTTTTAATTATTCATGCGAGAAGAACGCTCCTAGCAATGATTTTGGGTTTTCTTGAAACTAAGATGTACTTGGATTTTTCAATTTGCAATAGATTTTTTAGTATGGGATGTCAAGCTTGCATGATTGGATCCTTAATGGGCCTCAAATGAGTAGTGCTTCATTTTCTCAAGCCAATCATTTTGATAAGAGAATAGGAGTGGTTGGTGGTGGACAGCTTGCTCAAATGTTGGTAGAAGCAGCCCGTAGTCGTGATATAGATGTTGTTGTTCAAACCGAATCGTTGGATGATCCTGCGGCAAGAAGAGACGCTCATGTGGTTTTGGCTACGGCAAATGATGCCTTGGGGACAAGTCAACTTATTAGAGATTGCCAGTCGGTAACATTTGAGAATGAATGGGTAAATGTTGAAGCATTAATTACACTTGAGAAACAAGGAGGGACATTTTTTCCTTCCCTTGAGGCTTTAGAACCTTTAGTCGATAAAGTATTACAACGTGAGCTTTTAGATAACCTTAAAATACCTGGTCCTGATTGGATTCAACTTTGCTCGGAGGACTTAGGACACTCAAAACTTCCGGTTGGATGGAATTTCCCTCTCATGGCGAAATCTGGTCGAGGGGGGTATGACGGAA
>QCGF01000054.1 GCA_003278175.1 Prochlorococcus sp. AG-363-P15 | reverse complement strand
TCGAAGCTGGACCTCTCTTATCATCAAAACAAGCGCTTGGTTCGGAACCAGCCAACACATTTAATCGAATAAGAGGAATACTTAATGGAGAAAAATCTATTCAGGCGCAGCATCCTGGCTACTGGAAAGCCAATCCAGAATTATATGCAAATGAAAAAGAAAACTCTTACTCCTATCCAATAGAAAGCCCATTTTTATGGACTCAAGGTAAGCAAGTTGGAGGCAGAAGTCTCACCTGGGGTGGTATCACCATGAGACTTTCAACATCTGAATTAAAAGCCTCCCAAAAAGATAGTTATGGGCCTGAATGGCCAATTGAATATTCGGAACTTGAACCACACTATTCAGCATTAGAGCAACGGTTTCAGGTACATGGGAATAAAGATGGTTTAAGACAATTGCCTGATGGTGAATACTTAAAGCCACTCCCTTTTACAAAGGGCGAAGAAACTTTTGGCAAAAAAGTAACTGATTCACTCGGATATCCATTTATTCATTCGCGTGGTTTTGGGCCATACCAACCTAAAGTCCATGGAGATTGGCCACCTTCCAGTAGTCCTGGCAGCACGCTCCAAAGTGCAATAGCTACAGGCAAAGTTGAAGTGCTCTCTGAGCATATGGCTGAGAAGATAATTATGGATTCGAATAGTGAATTGGCAAATGGAGTAATCGTTATAAACCAAAAAGATGGAAGTCGAAAAAAGCTAGAAAGTTCTTTAATCGTACTTTGTGCATCAACTATTCAAAGTCTTCGAATTCTTCTAAATTCTGAAAATAGCCAATCTTTTAATGGGTTTGTTGATCCATCTGGACTATTAGGCAGCCACTTAATGGACCACATATCAGTTTGCCGTTTCTTTGCTGTGCCAAAAAATAAAAATGATAATAATTTAGAGCAAATGCCTCTTTCTGGCGCTGGAAGTTTTTTTATCCCTTTTGGAAGTAATCTAGAAAATACTTGCAAGCCTAATTTTATCCGTGGCTATGGTATCTGGGGCGGAATAAATCGCTTTGACCCACCTAACTTCCTAAAGAAAATTCCCGAAAGCAATATGGGTTTTTTAATTGGGCATGGTGAAGTCCTACCTTCTAGTACCAATAAGGTAACTCTTTCAAACCAACTAGATAAATGGGGAGTTCCAATACCACATATCAACTGTAAATGGGGTAAAAATGAGAAAGCGATGGCTAATCATATGAAAGTGACTATTCAAGAAACAATCCAATCAGGTGGTGGAAAAATGCTGCCAATTAAGGAGCTTCTAAATATTCCTTTTTTAGGGTCTTTTATTGAAAAAGCTGTGGCCCTAAAAGAAGAAGCCCCCCCTCCGGGTTACTACATTCATGAAGTAGGAGGCGCACCGATGGGAACAAACGAAGAAGAAAGTGTCTTAGATCGCTTTAACAGGCTCTGGAGATGCCCAAATGTACTAATAGTCGATGGTGCCTGTTGGCCCACTTCTGGTTGGCAGAGCCCAACCTTGACAATGATGGCGATCACAAGAAGAGCTTGTCTTGAAGCAATTAGGCTTCGTCACGACCAAAAAGGTCATTGAGATATCTCTCAGTTACAGCTCTGTCTTCAGAACCATTCTGAAATAAAAAATTTGCAAGAGCAGAGCTCATCAAACTGTATTGATCCCACTGAGGATTGCTATTTATGAAATCTTTCATCCCGATATAAAGAGCTTCAGGTATTTCAGCCTCAAGGCTCACAGAGGGTGAGGCAAGTGTTGGTGGCGAAGTAGTAGTTGCTTCTAAACGCCCTTCAAGTTGAGTGAAATCCATTTAATCTGATCTGGCAAATTTTTTTGCTCAGATAAGGATCCTGTTCCTTCGCGATTGCGTCAAATACTCATTTTGAATTGCCAACCTACTGCGAGACAGCTCAAGACTCTTGTTATTGCAACGGTTGACGAAATAGAGAATGCATTTTCTAAAGTGTTGAGAAGGATTCTGCTCTGATGTCAAGCATCAATAGGTACGAAAGCCAAAAACCACAGCTTCATCGAAATAAAGGCAATTTCAACCAAAACCAGTGGAAAACCCACCCAAGAACTGTGGAAACTTTTCTGGAAAAACCTATTTCCTCCAACCATTAGCCATACTTATATGAGTCGAGTCTCACGCGACTCTGGCAAGACTAGACATATGACTTTATAAAAAGACCTATATTTCTTCAGATTTTGGAGAAGGCTGCTTCTTGCGAAGGGTCAGCGGGCCAAGAGGATGTTCTGCATTGGGGTAAGAAAAGTGTTGATGACTGTGAGGATGTGGTTCTTCGTGTAAATAATTTTGCTCAAGATTGCTTTCATCTAGCTCACAATTGCCATTGCATTCACTTTCACAAAGACTGCAGAGTTCTTGCAAGCCTTCTACGTGATGATGATGACTTTCCTGCGCAAGGCCTACTTCACTCTCAAAGCCAAGAAGGTTTGAACGATATTTGCATAGTGAGCAATCCATTGAATTCTTTCCATTTAAAACTTCTGCGATACGTTCTTTAAAAGTCTCAATAACCAATGGATGGTCTCCTAAATATGAAGATTGTAGAAACTCAATCTGAGGAAAATCTGCAGCGACTCTTTCTGTATGCCTTCGAGTCCTGCTAACTAAAACTCCGGAGAAAAGGAAATAAGGAAAAACAATAATCCGTTTAAAGCCTAATGAGGCTATCTTTCTTAACCCAGGTTCTACAAGAGGAAAAGTAACGCCTGAGTAGACAGTTTCACCCCACCCAAATCCAAATCCCTCAACTAACATTCTGGTGATTTTTACTACATTCGAATTTGCATCTGGATCTGATGAACCTCTCCCAACCACTACAAGTAGAGTTTCTGAATTAGGGAAAGGTCTAGATGATTCAATTGTTTCCTGAACTCTCGCACCTGCTGCTCCGATCATTGCATTATTAATTCCAAGCTCACGCCCATAATCTATTGCCAAGCCTTTTTCTGAAGAATAAGCATTCAGCAAAGATGGAATATCATTTTTAGCGTGACCTGCAGCAAAAAGCATTGCAGGAATGGCTACAACTCTCTTTACTGATTGGGCGTAGAGGCGATCAAGCGCTTCTTTAATTATGGGACGTGCAAATTCAAGATACCCATATTCAATTGGCAGTGATGGCATTTTTGACTGAAGAGAATTTACTAACTGGGCAAATTCATTAACTGCCAATCGATTTCTACTGCCATGACCACAAATCAATACGCCAAAGCGATTATCTTGAAAATCACGAAGGTCAGAATTCAAAACTTTTTACCACTTATTAATGACCTTATCTGGAAGCAGGTCGAATCATTAAGAGTTGATCCTGGTTAACATTTTCAATAAGGGTTAGGCAAGAAAAATTCATAGCCACATCGCCGTCCAAAATTCATTAGCACAAGACTGCCTAATAGCTGGGGTCTATGAAGAGATCAATAATGATTTTAAGGAACTATTAAAAACAGCAAAAATAACGCCAAAGCCTTTGATGATATGTAGTGGCGGCACTACTAGTCGATGCGCCGCCAATGGGCATTGGACACTAGATCTTCGAAAGAGATACCAACAAATTGATTTTAATCAAAACAACAAAACAGTTTCAGTAGGAGGAGGCATTAATATGGGAGATTTGCTAAATGAATTAAGGAAACACGATAGAGCCTTTCCAACAGGTCTTTCAAACTTGCCTGGAAT
>QCGF01000053.1 GCA_003278175.1 Prochlorococcus sp. AG-363-P15 | reverse complement strand
CAAATCGTTACGCCCAGGCACCAGTCTTGTTTCGAAACTTTGAATCCTCTAATTGGGAGTGGGATGAGGTCGCAGAACAGTATTACTTACATCGATTTTTAAGACATCAGCCTGACCTTAATTATGAGAATCCTTGGGTGCAGGAACAAATGCTTGGTGTTGTTGATTTTTGGCTTGAAAGAGGAGTTGATGGATTTCGCTTGGATGCAGTTCCTTTTCTTTTTGAGTCTGAAGGTACTCGTTGTGAAGGTTTGCCTGAAACGCATTCTTTTTTGCGGAAGGTTCGTCAGCGAGTTGAAGAAAATGGCCGGGATGTCTTGCTATTAGCTGAGGCTATTCAACCAGTTCATGAGGCGGCTCCATATCTTGCCGATGACGAATTACATGGGGCATTTAATTTTGTTCTGACTGCACATCTTTTTGCAGCAATCGCAAGCGGCACCTGTAAAAAATTACGGCAATGTCTTGAGGAGGCTCAGGATGTTGTCCCTGGATGTAGATGGGCATTGCCCCTTCGTAATCATGATGAGTTATGGCTTGGCGATGGCCATCTAGTGCCAGAAGATGTAGTCCAGGTAATTCGCTCTGGCCTGCCTGAAGGTCATGGACATTGGCTGAATTGGGGGATAAATCGGCGATTAGCTCCTTTGCTAAATGGAGATCCACGAGCTAATCGCTTGCTTCATGCGTTGCTATATAGCTTGCCGGGAATGCCTTGTGTTTATTACGGCGATGAGCTCGGGATGGGTGATTGGCCTGGTTTGAGAGATAGAGATCCAAATCGAACACCTATGGCTTGGACGCCGGCAAGAAATGGAGGCTTTTCTTCGGCGCCTGACCCTCTCTTAGTTCTTCCTTCAATCACAGCTCCTGGATATGACTACAGAGTTGTGAACGTAGAGGTACAGAAACACTTGCCAGGCTCGTTGCTTAATTGGCATCGACGTATGCTTACTTGTCGACGACTTTTGCCGGCATTGCGTCGTGGGAATTTTCAAGTTTTAGAGTCAAATCATCCGAGTGTTCTTGTGTACATTCGCTCGAGTGGGACGATGACAGTTTTAGTGGCAGCCAATCTCTCTGGGGCTGGGGCATCATTTCAACTTGATCTTAGTCGATGGAAGGGGGCTCGGACGAGGGAAGTCCTTTGGGGTTGTGAATATCCTGTCGCTGATAAGGATTGGTTTATCTACTTATCCTCATATGGATTTAGTTGGTGGTTAATAGGTGAGGTTGAAGAAGGTGACGTTGCATAGCTCTTTATAAATAAATAGAATAGTTAGCAAGTCAGTTTTCAAGATTTAAGTCCTCCAAAAGGGTATTCTTATCTCTTAAAAGGTTTTGAACGATAGGTAATAGTCGATTGGCCTCAGTTAAATCCACCATCGCAAGCCTGCATCTTCGAGCAAGTATATCTGTTGCTGTCATTGCATATTCGTTAAGAATGGAATGTTCTATTTCTGCTTGACAAACAGGAATTGTCTCACTTAGTGGGTTGAGCTTGTCTGGCGCACTTTTTGAAATAATTGATAGTGCATCAAGACCATAATTTGACTGAAGGTGTCCAATTTGTTTGGCCAGAAGGTGGGTTTTTGGTAGGTATTCTCTTAGATGATCTTGTTGCTTTAGCAACAAGTTAGGTAGTTGATCAAGCTGGTTGTTTGAGCCAATAATAGGAAGTTGTCGCTTTGGCGGTAGTGGTCCTAATAATGATTCCACGGCCTTTAGTGTGTCCAATGCGATTTGCCTGCAGGTGGTCCACTTTCCTCCCATGGCACTAATTAATCCGCATGGAAGAGTTTCTATCTCATGCTCTCTAACTACACTGCTGCTAGATCTAGATATTTCTTCCTCTGGAGGTTTTAGCAGGGGACGTCCTCCCGCCCAGGTGCTTTTGATTGTGAGCTCTTTTAGGCTTGGGAACCAGCGCTTTACATGGCTAATTAAATACTCTTGTTCTGATTTGGATGGGGTTTTGGCTTCTTTAATAGAGCAAGGTGTGTCTGTGGTACCTATTTGCGTTCGGCCGAAGAAGGGCAGTATGAATAAAACTCTTCCATCATCAGTGGCAGGTAGTATTAGACCAATACCTTCTGGGCATAGCTTTTCTTCTAAAACAACGTGGACCCCTCTGCTTGCAAGAATTCGTGGAGTGGCATCAGGTTGGGCTAGTTGGCGAATGCTGTCCACGTTAATACCTGTTGCATTGACAACTGCACTGGCTGTCCACCTCTCTTGTCGCTTGAAAATGTCTTGGCTGACAACGCCACTTAACTTTCCATTTGGTTGATGCTCTAGTTCAATAACCTTGCATCGAGTACGTAAAATTGCCCCTCCTTTTTCAGCTGTAAGAGCTAACAGTAGGTTTAACCTTGAATCGTCAAATTGACCATCGTAGTATGCAACACCACCATTTAAATCATCGTTCAATCTTGGTAAGGCTCTATTTAGTTGGGATTTTGATATAATATGACTACTGCCTATGCTTTTGCCACCAGATAAAGCATCATATAGGCCTAGACCTGCTCGATAATAGGCTTTGCCTATGCAGTCTTTGGTGGGAAGTACTAATTCAAGACGATGTGCCAGAAAAGGGGTTTTTTCTAGCCAGTATTTCCTCTCTAGAAGGGCTTCTCGTACTAGTTTCAGCTGGCCAAAATCTAAGTTTTTAAATGCCAACTCAAGGTATCGTACCCCTCCATGTAGCAGTTTTGTGCTTCGACAGCTAGTGCCACTTCCAATATCTCCTGCCTCTAGAAGGGCAACCTTCAACCCTCTCCTACATGCCTCGTAGGCGATGCATGCCCCAGTGGCGCCTGCTCCTATGACTAGTAAGTCGACATCATGTTTATTCATGCCATTTTAGACTTCTTTTTACAGCGTCATCCCATTTTGATAACCAGCAGGCCCGTGTTTGAGTGTCAATTGTGGAGTTGAAGATTTCAGCTCCCTCATGTCTTGTGGGCACTAGCTCATCCAAATCATTAATTACTCCTGCCTGTACTCCTGCTAGTAAGGCTACGCCTTTTGCAGTGCTTTCTAGATTCTTTGGCCGTCTGACACTTAGCCCCGTACTATTTGCTTGTGCCTGTAGAAGTGGATTGGAAGCAGCTGCTCCACCGTCAACTGCTAACTCCCCCAGCCCATGCCCGATTGCCTTTTCGGCAAGTTGAACAAGTGTTGCTACGGAAAGTGCAATTCCTTCAAGGGCTGCCCTTGCGATATGAGCTCTGCGACTGTCCCTGGTTAATCCAATGATTAAGCCTCTAGACAGAGGGTCCCAGTGGGGGGTTCCCCAACCAGTGAAGGCTGGGACCAACATGACACCTGCGGCATCATCTACTGAACTGGCAAGTGCATTGATGTCTTGTGCTTGCTCGATGATTTGGAGTCCGTCTCTTAACCACTGAACTACAGTCCCTGCATTAAATAGGCTTCCTTCGAGACAAAATGTTGGGGAGCCTGTCTCATCAGTCCATCCAAGTGTGCTTAGTAGACCATCAGTTGATCGGTGTATTTGCGAGCCTGTGTTTACAACTAAGAAAGCTCCAGTCCCATATGTACATTTTGAGTCGCCTTCCTTAAGACAGAGTTGTCCAAGAGTGGCTGCTTGTTGATCTCCGAGCAATCCTTGTATTGGGATTCCTGCAAAGGGGAGGTCTGATTGGATTTTCCCAAAGTTTCCCCGACATGGAACTAGTTCTGGGAGTGCACTCATAGGTAAACCAATGATCTCGCAGAAAGTTGTGTCCCATTTTCGATTCTCTAGGTCCATGAGCAATGTTCTACTTGCATTGCTCATGTCGGAGTAATGATTTTTTTGGCCAGTGAGTTGCCACAACAACCAGCTTTCGACTGTGCCAAAACAAAGATCACGACTGCTAAGAGCTTGCATTGCTGCAGGCTCATTAACCAGTAGCCAGTGGATTTTGCTGGCACTGAAATACGGATCTAGAAGAAGTCCAGTTCGATATTGCCATTCTTTAGCAAGCCCTTCACTTTTCCATTGCGAACATATGTCAGCAGTTCTTCCATCTTGCCAAACCAGTGCAGGTCCACATGGCTTGCTGTTACTGCGCTTCCAAAGAATTGTGGTTTCACG
>QCGF01000052.1 GCA_003278175.1 Prochlorococcus sp. AG-363-P15 | reverse complement strand
ATTAAAGGTTGGGATGAAGGTGTAGCAGGAATGAAGGTGGGAGGCAAACGAAAGTTAATTATTCCACCTGAACTTGGCTACGGGAGCAGAGGAGCAGGTGGAGTAATTCCTCCAAATGCAACCTTAATTTTTGAAGTCGAACTATTAAGTGTGAAATAAACCTCAATTAGAAAAAAATCCGCAATTTTTGATCCAGCGAAGTAGGCTTGAGTGAGGCGTTCACTTACTGCCAGATGTTGCGCTCGGCACTTTCAGCAATCTTCAAAAGTCTTCCCGCTCAAAAGGTCAAGGCTCACTGCGACGGACCATGTGGTGTTTATGACCCTGCATCTGCTCGAGTCGCAGCGGAAGCAGTCCTTTCTATGACCAAAAAACTCAAAGAAATGGCGCCACCACAAGGGAATGATTCAGCGGCATGGGCTGCCTACAACAACACTTTCTCTAGGTATGTAGCAATTAAAGAAGATCAAGCCAAAGAGACAAAAAAAGAGCTTTTGATTCTTTGGACTGATTATTTCAAGCCAGAGCACTTGGCCACATACCCCGATCTTCATGACACTTTCTGGAAAGCTGCAAAACTTTGCAGTGCCTGCAAAGTAAACATTGATCAACAAAAAGCAGAAGAATTAATGAAGTCAGTAGAAAAAATTCACCACATGTTTTGGAAGTCAAAGGGACGTGCAGACACCTGGACAACCGCAAGCTAGGAAACAAATCTTTCCAAAACCAAGCTTACGCTCCCTTTTCCTTCTAATTACTGGCCTTCGTCGACAGTGTTATGTCGTCGGAGATTCAATGCTGCCAACAATTTCTCAAGGGGATAGAGTTATTTATCGACCAGTTGACCCTTCTAAATTTTCTCCAAACCAGGGATCTATCGTCGTTGTAAAAGACCCTTTAGATCCAAATTCTCTACTCGTAAAAAGGGTATATAAAAAAAGTTTATTAGGTCTGGAGCTCCGAGGTGACAATGAACTAAACAGTGTTGATAGCCGCAAGTTTGGATTAGTTAGTCATAGTTCTCTATGTGGAGTCGTCGAGCAAATTTTTCCCCAAGCAAACTAAGAAAAAAGCTACTCAGCTTTTTCAGGAAAGCCTCAATTAGAAATTACTGACCAGTCGGACTAGCTGACTAAATAAAAAGCAAATTTCATCTAAAGGTGATTTTCATCTAAAGGTGATGCACCTCATGGTTTGTAACCACCCTCCCAAAGCACTCTATTACTGAAATCTGAGTGTCAACTGAATTTTTTGCTTATTGCCAAGAATCTCTGAGTAGTTAGAAGGGTGCAGTTCTTTGGATGGGGATTCAATGAATCAATCGCAGAAATTTGAGGCAACCATGCCACGAGGTATCACTGAAGTCAAAATCGTTGAAAGGGAATGGGGCATCGAACGATGCTTCAAAACCCGCGATGGGCAAGCTCATTGCATTCCAGCATCATTTGATTACTGGCTGTTTCGTTAATGCTTTTTATTGAAATTAACCAGTCATATACTGGGATATGAACCATACTTTCTCACGCTGATTAGTCCAGACCACTCCGCAACTGAGAAAGAAATGATAAAAGCCCATGTATTGAGATCATGGGCTTTTTATTTGGCTTTCAAGGTGCCTCTAGCGTCTAATAGCAGTAGTGACTGATAATTACTGCAAGGTATAGGAGAGCAAATGCCAAAGCAGATCTGGCAAGCAAAAGACGGAGAACTTTTCGACTCTGAGGAAGACTGTCTTCGTCATGAAAATGCAAGTCTCTTTTTGGTCGATATGAATAAAGAAGAATACGAACAATTTGAACAACGTTGGGGAGTGCAAAAAAATTTCAGTCGGCACTTTCTAAATGGTTTCCAACGAAAGGAGGCTTTCTGGAATTACTCAGAAAGCTTCAGAACACTTGCTGACATTTTGGATGGCAAGCGCCCTGATCTTCCTAAAAAAGGGACACAAGACAACGAAAGAAAAGAAGTAAAAGGAAAGCTCCGCTCAAAACAGGCACCCCCTAAAAACTCAAATGCCGATTAATAATCTCTGTAAAACAAAGATCTAAAAGGTTTATTTAAACTCTGAAAAGGACAAGACAAACTCTTTGAAAAGCTAAAAAATAGCAAGGCAAAAGCCAATCCAAAACAACTTAAAAGCAAATTATTATTTATCACACTTGCTTGCCATCATTGTAAGAAATTTAGAATAAAGATTAAAACTCTTCCCAAAGACTTCGGCAAAATTAAATTATTAATTCTGAAGTTTTTTGAAGCCAGAACAATCCGGTCACCACAGACAATCCACCGGCGAAGCCCACTATTAATGGGAATGCTCTATAGCCAGCTTTCATAGTTGCAATGGAAATTGCCATAAGGAAAGCTCCCATGGTCGCAATTGAACCCAATAGATATGAAGTCATATAAATCAAGCCATCAACAGGAGGCAAAGCCAGCGCAGGTATCACTGCCAAAAAATGACTTGCACCCGCCAGTCCATGTAGGACTCCTACGCTCATTGCAGCATGATGATGACGAGCATGTTTTTGTCGGCCTCGAAAATGCAAATGAAGGTGATCGTGAGCTGGACCATCTCCATGGTCATGTTTGTGGGCATGAATATTTAGGCCTAATGCTGTCCTGATTGCCAATACTCCAACAACTAATAAAGCAATCCCAACAACGAATTCAGCAAAAGAGGACATTCTCTGTATATGTACCAAGTCCTTGGCCAAAATCGCCAACAAAGACAGAAGCAGCACTCCAGTGGAATGTCCAAACCCCCATGCCAACCCATTCCGCAAGGCAAGTTTTGGCTGTCTTAAGGCAACTGGAGCCATTGCAACGAGATGGTCAACGCCACCAACAACATGTATGGCTCCTGCAACCAACCCTGTAACTACGCTTATCAACATTTATAGAGAATCACCGAATTAATTCTGGCTTAATTACAGGAGAAAAAGGAAATAATGCGAGCAAATCTTGTTATGAAAATATTTTTTCGAGGCCTCCACATTTTCAAGGCTCGATCAACTCCCTCAATGCTGAGCATATATCAACCTGACGCATTAAAGATTCTCCAACCAAAACAGCTTTTGCTCCAACTGCAGAAACCCTATTTAAATCCGTCCTAGTAAATAAACCAGATTCACTAACTAGAATTGAACCTTGCTCAAATAGACGCTTTTCAAACTTTCTGGCAAGGTTTTCCGTAATAGCAATATCGGTATCAAATGTTGTCAAATCACGATTATTTATACCAATCAAAGGGAAGGAGCCAATATTAAGAACCCGCTCTAGCTCAAGGTCATTATGCACCTCCACAAGAACAGTCAGGCCAAGAGCATAAGCAACTTTCTGCAAATATCTTAAATCTTGGTCAGAAAGGATTGCAGCAATCAATAAAACTGCATCTGCACCTGCGGCTCGAGCTTGATGTAATTGATATGGCATCAAGATAAAATCCTTACACAAGATTGGAATATCTACTGTCTTGCGTACCTGAACCAACACCTCAAAACCTCCTTGAAAAAAAGTCTTATCTGTCAACACTGATAAGCAAGCTGCCCCACCTTCTTGATAAGCCTTAGCTATATAAAAAGGGTCAAAGTCATCTCGAATAATTCCTTTACTCGGACTAGCTTTCTTTACTTCAGCAATAACTGCTGGCTTAACAGGCGCATTGCGCAAAGCCTCAAGAAAATCTTTCGTGGTATTCAATGCAGCAATCTGAGACTTCAATTTCTCTAAAGGGACACGTTGGCGGGCCACTTGCACCTCACGGTCCTTTTCCCAAATAATTTTTTCAAGAATATTGCGTGGTTCAGCCTCTGAATGAGGTATTGCGTACTCCAAATTCGCAACCTTTACACTTGGATTTGGTGGGCGTCGACGTATTTCCATGGGGGCAAAATTCAGAAAGTATTAATAAAAGGGAAGTTTTCAACGCTCATAAGATTCATCATTAATTAAGCACTACAGATTTTTTCACTTGCTTCGCAGCTTGTTTATATGCGACTTCAACAACTTCACTAAGCGTTGGATGGGTATGAACTTCAAGTGACAAATCCACCACATTTTGACGTCTAGAAACAGCATTTGCTACCTCCTGAATTAAATCTGCAGCATGTAAACCGTAAATATGAGCACCCAAAACTTCTCCTGAATCTTTGCGAAAAAGCAGCTTCAAAAGTCCATCACTTTCTAATTCAGCTAAAGCTTTGG
>QCGF01000051.1 GCA_003278175.1 Prochlorococcus sp. AG-363-P15 | reverse complement strand
CATAGGCTCAAGATTAAGATGATTGATATTGGCAGGGATAATCATCCTCCCTCGCGCAACCTCCTCCATAACTAGAGATTCAGGCAAGTTTTCTCTTTTGGCTACATAAGCCATTTCTTCAGTAATTACTCCCTGACGAGCAAAATGCAATTGCGAGACATTGTTATTGCCTTTGCGTGAAGACACCCAGGAAGTTCGCATGACCTAAAAGTTACTAAGGAAATCCTTTGGGGCGCTCAGACTAAAGATCACAGATTATTCACTTCCCTTCGCCGATTCAAATCGGATCAGGTTCAGAGGGTGTGATCTCAGCCATGCGAGGAAAACTCGCATGGCACCCCTAGTGATATATGAAATTTAGCTCTATTTCATTAATCCAGCTTAAAAGTATTCACCAAAACAAATACTTCACCAGCGAACCAAGACAAAGCCAACTCCCCCGAAGAGTTTGCACCTTAAAAACAACATCCAAAAGTAATTTTTTCAAGAAGTAAACGTCCAGAAGAAATTCTGATCAAAACAATGGCTTTAGTTTCCCTCAGGGCTTCGATTTCGAATTGATTGCAAAAGCCTCTTTCTACGAGTACTACGTTCTATTGCACCACTAATAATAAGTCCAAACCCAACAATGAAGGCAGGCAAACATTGCAAGCGTGAACCACCTTGGCTTTGCAACAACGCAACTATTGCTAACACAATTAATAATGGCGCAGCCATTGATAGCAATGGGTTACCAAAACGTTTCATAACGATTAAGTTAAGTAATAGGCCTAGAATTTTCTTGCATCCATCTTAAAAGCGTTACAAAAAGAACTTCAATCCCAACAGTAAGGCTTCTTTCATCAAGAGCGAAATAGCCATTATGCAAAGGGGCACATCCTTCTTCACCTGCAACACCTAAGCGAAACATTGTGCCTGGCACACCCTGCAAAAGCTCTGCAAAATCCTCTGCCCCTAAAGAGGGATGGTCAAGCTTAATGACATTTTCTTCACCGAGTAAAGAGGTGGCAGACCTTTCAAGCAAGTTCGTTAATTTTGGATCGTTATAAACAATTGGTGTAATGCAGCGATAGTTAACAACTGCTTTTGCACCATAACTAGAACAAATTGATTGGACTATCTGCTCAATCCAATCAGGCAACCTCCTATGTAAAGCTTCATCCAAGCATCGAACCGTGCCTAACAATTTCACACGATCCGCAATCACATTGAAGGCCTTTCCTCCTTCTATTTTTCCAAAGCTAATCACAACAGGATGCAAGGCATCCAGGCGCCGACTGATTGACTCCTGCAAACCACTGACCACCTTTCCCGTAATCCATATTGCATCAGTCGATTGATGGGGTTTGGCCCCATGACCTCCTTCTCCAATCACCTCAATCTGCAGCTCTCCTGCAGCTGCCGTAAGGCTGCCGCTCCGAACTCCTATTTTTCCTACTGGCAACTCGGGAAAAACATGCACACCAAAAAGAGCATCTAAACCCTTAGTGGCACCATCCGCGCGCATCCACCGAGCCCCTTCTGCTATTTCTTCTGCAGGCTGAAATAGCATCCGCACTCCAGTAGGAAGCTCAGACTGACCAGCCAACAATCTCGCCACACCTAGACCTATGCATGAATGCAAATCATGCCCACAAGCATGCATCACACCTTCTTGAAGGGATGCAAAATCCAAACCTGTTTTCTCCTCTACTGGTAACGCATCCATATCCACTCGCAATCCAACAAGAGGTCCATTAGTTGGCCCAATTTCTGCGACCAAACCAGTACGACCTACGGCTTCTCGAACATGCCAGCCATATTTTCGCAATTGCCCTGCAATCAATGCAGCAGTCTGATGCTCCAAACCACTTAACTCAGGATGCGCATGCAAATGACGTCTCAACTCAATCAATTCAGGCAAGAATTGATTCAGATCTCCATTTGAAGACTGTAAAAACTTCATGGCCTTTCCAAAGCTAAAAATGCCAAAAGATCATTTATTGGTGTTGGCGGCCAATGACGAACATTCGAAAGCCAATTGATATCTGTATAACGATTATCAAGACCAACAACAGCTGCCCAATGACTTTCAGCCTCACCAAACAAACCTTTTTGCCATAGAAGAGCTGTTAAAGCTGCCCTTGAATCAGCAAACATAGGATACTTACGAATGATTGTACGAAGTTCTGATTCAGCATTCTCTAAGTTGCCAAGCTGATAAACCATCAAAGCTTGACTGGATCGTGCCATAAGAAAACCTTGCCGAGCTGATGAAGCTTTACTAAAAAGAACTTCAGCTTCAGTCCAATTCCCTTGTGACACTCGCAAGTTTCCAAGGTTGTTAAGGGCATAGGGATTGGCAGGCTCACGCTCAAGGATCCAGTTGTAGTCACTTTCTGCTTGTGTCCATAACCGTAAAGCTTCTTCTGCCATTCCTCGATTGAGGTGAGGCTCTACTTGATCCATCTCAGATGGAAACATTTCTATTGATTTTGTTTGATCAGCAATAGCACCTTGAAAATCACCAAGTACAAATCTCACATTGCCTCGATTACTCCATCCCAAAGGGTCCTCTGGAAAAGAGTTTAAAAATTGATTCCAACCTTCTAAAGCCTCTTCAAAAAAGCCATTCTTACTTTTCTGCAAAGCTTCTTCAAATAAAAATTGAGATTCTGACTGTGCACTTAAAAGACATGGATGCATTATAAAACTCACAATCAAAGCAATTCTCAAGGTAAAGAAAACAAGTTTTTGATATTGCGCCAAAATTATTTCTTCTCCTTAGATGCAATATGAGATTTACCTCTAGCAGTTATAACTCTCCCTCTGGGTGTGCGCTGAAGAAAGCCAACTTGCAAAAGATATGGCTCAACTACCGATTCCAAAGTTGCAGAATCTTCCCCTAAAGCCGCAGCCAAAGTTTCAAGACCAACAGGTCCTCCTCCGTCAACCCCCATTAAAAATCCCAATAAACGCCTATCAATTTCATCCAACCCTCTGTCATCAACGCGATGCAGGTTAAGTGCCTCGTCCACTAAGCGTGAATCAATTACAGCGCCCTCATCCCTAACAGTTGCAAAATCACGCACTCTCTTGAGTAAACGATTCGCAATTCTCGGAGTTCCCCTGCATCTTCTTGCTATTTCAAAGCAAGCATCTTCGGAAATAACCAATCCCAATAATCCAGCAGTTCTTTGAGCAATAGCTTTTAGATCTTGCAATCCATAAAATTCCAACCTCTCAGTCAACCCAAATCGATCTCGCAAAGGAGAACTTAATGAACCTGCTCTAGTTGTGGCACCAACAAGAGTGAACGGAGGTAATTCCAAAGACCTCATACGTGACGTACTCCCCTTACCTACAGTTAAATCAAGGCGTTTATCCTCCAAAGCTGGATAGAGAAGCTCCTCAGCTACTCGAGGAAGTCGATGTATCTCATCAATAAACAACAAATCCTTAGGCTGTAAATTCACCAATAATCCAACAATGTCCCTTGGTCGTTCAAGTGCAGGTGCACTTGTGATTCGACATTTGACTCCAAGTTCGTTTGATAACACAAGAGCCATAGTTGTTTTACCCAACCCAGGAGGGCCATACAACAAAACATGGTCTAGGGCCTCTCCTCTACCAAGGGCAGCCTTTACTGCAATGCCTAAGACATCTTTTAGAGGTGTTTGACCGATGTAATCACTGAAATGTTTTGGCCTCAATCCATCTTCTCTTACAGAACCGATCTCTTCTTGAATTGGAGAAGGATCAACAGTCCTATGCTTCTCCCCAGAAGATCGGGAATCAGATCGATCAATATTTGAAGAAACAATTGCCATGATGAAAGAGTAACTATCTCTGCCAGATATTCGAAATATCAACCAAATGAGATGACTAAAAGCAAAACAAAAAGTTCCAGGGCAGCTGCAAGAGCGTCAGCAAATAAAAGGTTGGCTGAAAATCGCTACGCAAGACATCAATACGAAATAATCGAAACTCTTGAAACTGGGATAGAACTTTTAGGAACAGAAGTAAAGGCCATCAGAGCAGGAAAAGCAAATTTGCGTGATGGTTTCTGCCTGATTCGCAAGGGAGAACTAATGCTCCACAATGTGCACATTTCTCCTCATGCCCATGCCAGTGGCTACTTCAATCACGAACCGTTACGAGTCAGAAAGCTTTTAGCTCATCGGCGTGAAATCAACAAATTCAAAGGTTTTCTAGACAAAAAAGGACTAACTCTTATTCCCTTAA
>QCGF01000050.1 GCA_003278175.1 Prochlorococcus sp. AG-363-P15 | reverse complement strand
TTCCATCAGTAATGATGTCTGGGATTCCACCTCTATTTGCACCTATTACTGGACATCCTGCTGCCATTGCCTCAAGCAGTACTAACCCTAGGGTTTCTGTGCTGGAGGGGAATAAAAATGCGTCACCACAGGCATAAGCACTGGCAAGTTCTTCCCCAGCGAGATAACCAACGAAGTTAGTAGGAGTGTTTTCAAAGATTTTTTCTAGTTGTTGTCTATATGGACCATCACCCACTAAAGCTAGGCGAGCATGTGGAAGTGCTTTTAGGACTGGCTTTATTCGTTCAATTTGCTTTTCGGCTGAAAGCCTGCCGACATAAATCAATAAAGCCCCTTCATCACTTAAGTTGCCCAATAGGCGTTGGCGCATTTGTTCGTTTCGCAATTCTGGTCGAAATGCGTCTGTATCCACGCCTCGTTGCCAGAGAGCTGTGTGTTGAATACCTTTGTCACTTAGCTCTTTCACCATTGCTGAAGAGGTGCATAGGTTTAGAACGGCTTGATTATGGGCTGCTTTGAGTAGTTCCCATAAAAGAGGCTCGAGCATTCCCATGCCGTAATGCTCAAGATATTTTGGGAGATGAGTGTGATAGCTAGCTATTAGTGGGATGTTATTAGTTTTAGCCAGCCAGATACCTCCCAGACCTAGAACAGCTGGATTAACGACATGAATTAAATCTGGTTGGAAACTATCTAGTGCATCAGAAACAGCTGGTCCTGGTAGACCAAGCTTTAGTTCAGGGTAAAGCGGTAATGGCATGGCTGGAACGCCTATTACCTTTGCCCCCATGTAATCGCTAGGGCATCCTTCAGGACAGAAGACAACGACTTCATCGCCTGCTTCGATGAGATGTTTAACCGTTTTGGTTAGACGTGTAACGATTCCGTCAACTTTAGGAAGGAAAGTTTCAGTAAAAAATGCGATCTTCACTTTCTTAGCGGTGGAGAGGGCAGGTCCATTTATGAAGGCTTTTTAATTGCCTGAGCTTGAGTTGAAGTCCATGCGGATACGCATGGAATTCGTTTGCGATCGCAGCGGTCTGACCAGCGGCGTGCAACATCAACTACTTCAGCAAGAAGGCCATCGTCAAGGGTAGTTGGGTTTAGCCCAAGTTCGATAAAGCAGCGATTATCAACGATCAAATCGTTTTCCACTGCTTCATTTCTTGGATTAGGTAAGTAATTGAGTTTTGCATCGGTAAGTGCGGCCACTTTTTTAGCTAATTCACCAACCTGGTGGCTTTCAGTCATCTGATTAAAGATTTTGACTCGTTCACCTTTTTCGGGAGGGTTTTCAAGAGCTAATTGAACGCATTTTACTGAATCTTGAATATGGATAAAGGCACGAGTTTGCCCCCCGGTTCCATGGACTGTCAGTGGATAACCTATTGCTGCTTGCATTAGGAACCTGTTGAGAACGGTCCCATAATCTCCGTCATAGTCAAAGCGATTGGTAAGGCGTGGGTCCCTATTTGTGGCTTTTGTATTGGTTCCCCACACTATTCCTTGATGAAGATCTGTTATGCGTACATTGTCGTTCTTGTTGTAATAAAGGAAAAGCAATTGATCGAGTGTTTTAGTCATGTGATAAACACTGCCAGGACTAGCTGGATGAAGAATTTCTTCTTCAAAACGTGTTCCATCTGGTTGAGGCACTTCAACTTTTAAATATCCTTCTGGAATAGTTGCCCCTCGGTGAGACCCATATCCATAAACACCCATTGTCCCTAGATGGACAATGTGTATGTCTAATCCGCTTTCCACAATTGCAGTTAAGAGATTGTGGGTTCCATTGACGTTGTTATCAACTGTGTAACGCTTCGTAGCGCTACTTTTCATGGAGTATGGCGCTGCTCTTTGTTCAGCGAAGTGGATAACAGCAGAGGGTTGCTCTTTGCAAAGCAGCTCTAAGAGCCTTTCGTATTCCTTCGCAATGTCCAGGTGCTCAAACCTCATAGGTTTGCCACCTATTTCTTCCCATGCATTTAAACGGTCTTTGATGCTTGAGATCGGAGTAAGGGACTCCACCTCAAGATCAATATCTATTTTTCGGCGGCTTAAATTGTCAACGATTAAAACATCGTGACCTTGGTCGGCCAAGTTCACTGCGCAAGGCCATCCACAGAAGCCGTCGCCACCAAGAACTAAAACTTTCAACCCAAACTCCAGAAGAAAGAGCTACATGCTCAATTTAGTCAAGGTACTACAGGGTTTTCAGCTAAGGAATACTGCAAACAAAATTAGGCCACCTAAAACCATCACTCCAGCGAAAATTAACAGCTGAAAGTTGTTGCTAGATCTAGACTCTTCGCTAATTACTTCAATTTTTGGCTCTTTTGCAAAGGCATTAAGCCGTCCGCCTGATTCTTCTGTAACGGACATAGAAATTCAATCTCTGACGGACCTTATGGAACTAATTGCGGAAATGAATCATTCCGTTACTTTCCTTTACGGCTTTGTAGAACCTTGAGAAATTGTTCCAGATATAGGCGAACTGGCTAATGCGTTGGCTCGTTGTGGGATTCGACCAGCCCAAAATGCTTGTCTTCCTGCTTCCACTGCTTTAGACATTGCCTCTGCCATGGCTGGGGCATCTTGTGCCATTGCAATCGCACTGTTTACTAAAACTGCATCAGCCCCCATTTCCATCGCTTGTGCTGCCTCGCTAGGTACTCCAATCCCTGCATCTACAACGACTGGCACTTTGGCATTTTCAATAATCAGTCCAATATTGTCTTGGTTTCTTATCCCCTGAGCGGAACCTATTGGTGACCCAAGAGGCATGACAGTTGCACAACCGATTTCTTCAAGTTTTTTCGCTAGCAATGGATCTGCATTGATATAAGGGAGGACTGTGAAGCCTTCTTTAATTAGTTGCTGTGCAGCTTCAAGTGTTCCAAATGGATCTGGAAGTAAATAACGTTTTTCAGGGATGACTTCGAGCTTGATGAAATTGTTGTCTTCTTGACCGGCAATTTTTGCTAGTTCACGTCCAAGTCTTGCGACACGAATAGCTTCATCTGCATTTGAACAACCAGCTGTATTAGGGAGCATCCAATAATCTGACCAGGGGATTGCTTCCATTAAGCCTTCATGCCCTGACTGAAGGTTCTGAACTCTTCTTACAGCCACAGTAACCATCTCACTTTTTGATATCTGAAGGCTTTCTTTCATTAGGTTTAAGTTTGGGTATTTGCCTGTCCCAATGAAAAGTCGGCTATGGAATTTTTTTTTGCCTATCGTAAGCAGATCTTGTGTATTCTTCATCTGTACTCTTTACGCTCCTTTAGAGAGTTAAGTGATTTCATTGTTGCAAGTCGCTTTTGAAAGATTGGATTTAGCGTTCTGAAAACATTGATTTTGGTTTTATGTCCTTTTTGGGACTATTTGCATCGCTTATAGCTAATGCTTCTGGATTGGAGCAATCTATGCCGCGTTCAATTAGAAGTGAAGCACCGCCAAAGCAATTGTCTGCCCCTCATCAAGAAATCAAAGTTTTGCCTTTTGTTATTGAAGGCTTTGTCGAAAGTTTTGATCCAGTTGAAAGAGCAAATGACTTGGTGGAATCATTTTCAAGAAAATGGTGCGGTACATATAGCTCATTTAATGATGATTCTGTTTTTGATGTGACTTTGGTTTTTTCTAATGTCACATCAACAGGTCAAATGGTTTTTCTTAGTGGTGAACTTTCCATTGATAACCGTACAATTAATCTGCGAGGCAATTTGAATGCAAAATCAAATCAGATGGAATTGCTAATTGATTCCGATCAAGTTGTTGCTGGTCTTGAGCCAGGTGGGATGTTTGTAGGATTTGAACGTTCAAAAATCTTGGCCTGGAAAGCACCTAGGTTAAATAATTTTGGTGGAATACTTTTACTTAGTAAAGCCTGCACTTAGCAATCTTTAAAAGCCTACGCCATTGTCATTGGCTCGTAAATTGTTATTTTTTGCTTTTCTTTCCAATTGTTTTAGCTGTCTATTAGCGGTTTTATTTTTAGGGTCTATATTAAGCACTTCTTTATATAAGCTTATAGCTTCTTCTTCTTGTTGAAGCTGCTCCTTAGCAAATGCCAGATTATTTAAAGCAACTGGATAATCTGATTTTGCTTTAATTGCACTGCGGTAGTGTCCTATGGCTGACTCAAAATCTTCTTGTGCGGCAAGTGCAAAACCAAGAGCATTTTCAATAAGTGCCTTTGCTTCATTTGGCTCATTATCAAGTCGCTTTAAAGCTTTGCGGAGTGTTGTAGAAGCCTGTGGATAGAGTCTTTTGCGCAGTTGAACTGAAGCTAGCTCGTAAAGTTGGGCAGCATCTTTTGAACTGCCTGCACCCCCTTTTTCAAGTTTTATAAGATTGGC
>QCGF01000049.1 GCA_003278175.1 Prochlorococcus sp. AG-363-P15 | reverse complement strand
AGTATTCCTCCTTTTAAACTTTGTTGCTTTAATTGCACCTCACTTTACTTCTACTAGTAAGTTATCTCGAGGCGAAGGGCTGGGTAATTGTCGCAGAGTTAGGTCTTGTCCTGGGATTATGACCAGTTGCAATCTACGTAATAATCCAACACCAAGTAATCTTATTTCTAATTCGGCTAAAGACTTGCCTAGGCATATACGGTCGCCATCACCAAAAGGTAAAAGGGTAGCAGAACATTCATTCTCCAGATGACGCTGTGGCCTAAAGCTATCAAGGTCTCCGACCCCATGACGGTTTGAGGCCGCTAGAGCAATTTGAACAACACGATTCTCTGGGATTTTAACTCCATCGACTATTAATGGTTGCTTTGTTCGACGAAAAAAACCACCTACAGGTGGGGTTACTCTTAATACCTCGGTAACTAATGCATTGAGTCTTGGGGCATTAATTTGGTCATAGGTCATGTTGGCTAAGTCTGGTGTTGGAGGCCAAGAAAGTAAATCAATTTCTTCACGCAACCATATTTCCACTTGCGGGTTGAGAAGTAACTCTCTCATTAGGCAACTAAGAGCAGATGCTGTGGTCTCGTAGCCAGCAAATAAAAGAAGTAGAAGTTGTTCTGCGAGGTCTTCATCAGCAAGTGGAATACCGACTTCATCAAGGCTTCCAGAAAGTAAATCCAAAACACTATTGCTATTGATGGGTTTAGATAGCAGTTTTTGTAGTCTGTCGAGCAAACGCTTACGTGCCTTAATGGCTTTTGCAAATGGACTTCCGGGTAGGGATATTGGAATTGAGAAAAGAGCCTTTGTCCAAATCTCGAAATCAGAGAATAATTCATCGCGATCAGTTCCCTTCAGTCCTAGAACAGTAGAGGCTATTACGGAAAATGCGAAATGGCGCATTTCTTCTGCTAGAGGAATAGGAGACTGTAAACGTTTTAATTCGACTGTAAGATCATTGACCATGTTTATTATTTCAGGGCTATATCGCTGCAGTGCAGATGTTGAGAATAATTGGGCTACAACTCTTCTACGTGTTTTATGCGCTGACCCATTTCGATTGGCAAGTGAATGGCTACCAAGGAGTTGTCGAACACTTTCAGGCCACCAACCTTCTATTGCATCTTGTTGGGATAGAAGATCAGAAATAGCTTTACCACCTTGGATGAATACTATCCGTTGTCCAATCATTGAGGTCTCAAAGATATTCCCAAAGCGATCAAAACGCTTTTTAGCAAAATGAGGATCGTGAAAGAATGCCAGTGCTTCAAGTATTCCACCTAAAGCACCTGTAGTTGGTAAAGGACGTAGTGATGATCGGTTCATGTGATTATTAATTTGGACGTGATGTCGTGTTCCGAGCAAATACTTACTCAGGATTAGACAGGCTGGACCAACACTAGATGCGTTTCCTACATAAGTGTCAAATGGTAGAAAGCTCAGCCTCGATGTTGTGTCTATTTAAGAGACATGAAAAAAGTGCTGCAAAGACTAGAGCTAGTAAGTCTCATCCTCTGGGAAACTAATTTTTCATTTATTTCTTTGGGGGCCAAAGGCATCTAGCCAAGAAGAAGTATGTGAATTCAATAGAATGATATTTATTAGATATTTGGACTTATTTTATGTTGGAAAATTTACGATCATCACTCCTTAACAGTATTTTTTATTGCTTGGCCGCTTATACATCAAACATCTTCCATCTAATAGACTTACCTGGTACTGGCTTTATAACAGACACACAATGAAGGGATAGAAAACCGAATCATGCGATCACTAATTACACTTTGCATTGGTTTCTTTCTTGCAACCATGTTTTCTGCGCCCACAGTCCATGCAGAAGGAATGGGGATAGAGGACCTCTTGATCCCAGATTTCCCTTCTAAGAATGAGCAGATTGAAAGAGCTAAAAAATTAACACAGAAACCAAAAGAACAAATTGATATGGATGACCTCCTAGGCCCTAAAGATAATTTTCCTTTTCTTCCAGATAATCACCGCGACAGTGGAACTGGAAAATTTAACTCTTTTTAATTAATGTAATTATCATGAGCCATAAATACCACAATATAAAATGTGAGGAGTTCTTATCGATTATCAAGAGAGATTAGATGGACAATGATTTCGTATGGTCTGTGAACATCATGATTGTCATTTTGATGGCAGGATTAATTTGGGCCATCTACTACATATTTACTTATGACTCTAAGAACCCGAATTAAGAGAGGTGAAGACATCCTTACCCTTGTGGCATTATTTCCATGTTTAACAATGGCTGTTTGATTTAAGTTTTTCGAGAAAGCAAACTATTTGACCTTGCTAAAACTACTTCGATTTGCATGCTTAAAGTCTTTGAAACCCTAGTGGAAAAACAAGTCAGATAAACTTCTTATGTTCGATTTTTATTTGTATATTCAATAAAATATTAGTGTGGACCCAATTCTTTTATTGATCTAGCTGCTTGCAGAAATGAGGCTTTTGCGGTTATTGTAAGTTTGTAGCGATTGCTACTAAAGCGTTCGACTCGCTATAAAGCGAGCTGCAGTTCGACTCAAGCCATGGAACGGGGACTTGGGCTAACACTGGGTAATCTCAATGTCTCTTACATACAGAGGACAAAAATACACGCAGAACAAAACAGTTGCCACTCAGCAAAATGTTGTTCTTACCTATCGCGGTAGGCAGTATCAACGCTGAAAAGCTAAAGTCCCCATAAAAAAAGCCTTCTTGTGGGGCTTTTTTTATGGTTGTTTATTGATCTCTCTTAGTAAGCCTTTCTTTGTTATTGCATCTAAAGTCAGCGCCTTAGAGGGGCTGAAATGTGTATATACATAGCCATAAAACATTTTAGTGTATAAACAGGCACACACTTTTAAGAAAAATCTATTATGTTCGATGCAATTAAAAAAAAATTGATGGGAGAGCTTCAAGCAGCTGTAGAGATCTACCCAGTCTGGAAAGCATTCCTTTGGTGCTTTTACCCTATTGTAATTTTGGTTATTTTCGAATTGCTATCTCGTGGTTTTGATGATGATGATGATCAAGATGGTGGAATGATGATTCCTGCTTATCAAGGTCAGACTTCAAAATAAAATCTAAACCTACAATTGTTAAATTAATTTAGCTAATCCTTATTTATAACAATTAGATTAGATTAGATTTTTTACCAAGGCATTATTTCACCATTCGAATGCCAGAAAGAGCCGGAATTTTTAAGTGTTAATAAGTCAATTCTTTCTATTAGTCCAATAACAGCTTTTTCAGGTGATATTCCATGAGGAGTAAATCCTGTCATACGTGTTCTCACTAGTCCTGGATGCAAAAGGCCAACTGATATACCAAGAGGCTTTAGATCTATTGATAAGGATTTGCCCGCCATACAAAGTGCTACCTTTGACATCCTATAGCCGTATGAGCCTCCAGAAGTGTTATCTTCAATTGATCCCATACGACTTGTCATTAGAATTATTTTTGAACCTTTTTGTAAGCTCCCAAGCATCATTTTTGTTATATACAAGGGTCTGAGAGCATTTATTTCAAATTGACGTTGCAAACTTTCTGCATCCAAATTCTCTAGAGAATTATTCTCTGCAATTGCTGCGTTATGAATAAGTACATCAATTTTTTTTTCTTTCAAATTATTTTTAAGTTTCATTATTGATTCGTTTGATCTGATATCAACTCCAGATTCAATTCTTATTCCTAAGCCTTCAAGTTCTTGGGATGATGAACGACATGTTGCTATAACCTCTTCACCTCGAGCCTTTAATTGCCTACAGTACTCTAGTCCAATACCTTGATTACATCCGGTTATAAGGTAAGTACTCATCTTCTTAATTAGTACTAGATCAAAATATATAGTTAATGATATTACTTTCACCTCGCAACTTAACATAACTCCCGAAAAAGGTTAGAAAATTTATTTCCTTTTTTATTTTTGTAGATATGGCTCTAGACGATAAGCTAATTTGTCTACTCGTTTTTTGTTTACTCCATTGTCACCCACTCCTACCCTTGATTCTGATCTGATTTGTAGAATGCCTTTCTGTGGAATACTCATGATTTCTAAATCATCAACATAACGCATCCATTTGGTTGTTGCCTCTGCATGGATATAGGATTTTGATTGTTCAATAATCCTTGTTCTTGGTGTTGTGGCAACTGCCTCTAAAACTTTCTGGAAAGATTCATCTATATTATTAACTTTCCAGTCAATTCGAACACAATGAGTTTTGACTATACATTTTGGTAATTCATTGGATAAAGCCTCTGCATTGGAAGCACCATTGAAAATGAATAAGACAATTAGGGTAATGATTAATCTGGCCATTGCCTTTCTCATGGTTGGAAAACATGTTAAGGATTATAATTGGAAAACTCTAGCAATAATTCCATTATGAATCTATTTGCTCAAATAA
>QCGF01000048.1 GCA_003278175.1 Prochlorococcus sp. AG-363-P15 | reverse complement strand
ATTAAATGAACAAATATTATTTAACTATAATAAAACCTTTTGCTGACAGACTTTTGTCTTTTGTTTTATTAATAATCTTGTCTCCATTATTAGCAATTTTATCATTTGCTATATTAATTAATCTAGGAAGTCCAGTATTTTTCACTCAGCTTAGGCCTGGCTATAAAACAAGACCTTTTAAGCTTATTAAATTTAGAACAATGACAGCAAAATTTGACAAATCAGGTTGTTCACTACCAGATGAGAAAAGAATAACAAGGCTAGGTTCCATACTGCGCTCAACATCCTTAGATGAGTTGCCAGAGCTTATTAATATTTTAAGGGGTGAAATGAGTTTTATTGGACCACGTCCACTATTAATGGAATATCTAGGCCATTATTCAGATGAACAAAATAAACGACATGATGTTAAGCCAGGATTAACTGGCTGGGCCCAAATAAAAGGACGTAATTCTCTTTCATGGACGGATAAGTTTATTCTCGATGTTTGGTATGTCAATAATCGAAGTATCTACCTAGACTTTTATATCTTCTTGGCCACTATAAGAATAGTTTTACTCAGGCGAGGAATCAGCTATCCAGGACAGGCAACAATGTCACCATTTACTTCTCTTAAAAAGAATCACAGAGAAACATCTTAACTTAAATATACTTATTATTATAATAGAACTATAGAGTAGAATACTAGAGAATATACTTGGATTCATGGTCAGAGAGATATTTATCTCGGCTGTAGGAGACATAATTACTGAACCTATTCTTAATTCAGTTATACCTTTTTCTAACAATTTTTCTTTTGTAAAAACAAACCATCAGGTAGATTCTCATCTGGAAACACTTTTAGGGGACAATGGTGTTGACTTTTTGATATCGCACCTCTCTACAAGATATTCTAATCTTACACCCTTAGATAAGAATTTTACTTCATTTTTAAGTTCTTACCTGAAGGCAGTTCAGAGTTATATAGAAATCACCAATTCATTTGTAATTATCAATACAATTCCGACCCCAAATAGATTATTCAATGCTTTAGATCACCTCGAGTATATAGACGAAATTAATTCAATTAATAGAGAAATAATAAAACTTGCAAAATCTAATCCATTTTTGCTGGCAATAGATTTAAACACAGCATTATTGAATCAAGGTATTAGTAATTCTATTAATATAAAAAATGACTTAGTTATGAGGATGCCATACCGGTTACCATTCATAAAGTATTTAGCAAAAGAGTATAGCTTGCTTATTAATCACAAATTAACACCAAGAAAAAAATTAATCCTTGTAGATGCTGATAATACTTTATGGGGTGGGATATTAGGAGAGGATGGTGAATGCTCAATACAAATAAATTTTGAATACCCTGGATCCATATTCTATGAGTTTCAAAAGATACTCAAATATGCTTTAAACTCTGGAATCTTAATAGGTTTGGTTAGTAAAAATAATGAGCAGGACATCATTTCTGCTTTCAATAAACTTAATATGCCACTCTCTTTTGATGACTTTATAACTTCTCGCATTAATTGGAAGCCAAAAAGTATTAACATCGAAGACATAGCAAAAGAGTTGAACATAGGCCTAGAATCAATAGTTTTTATAGATGATAATCAATTCGAATTGGATCAAGTTTCCTCTGCTCTCCCTGAAGTAAGTTGCTATAAATTTGATATTAATGATCTCACCAAAAGTCTATTCCTTTTACAAAGCATTGAATCTATTTTTAGCTGGAATATCACGGAAGAAGATAGCCAAAAAAGAAAGCAATACTTTCAAGAATCTTTAAGGAAGAAAGAGCTGAAGAAGTCTATTTCTTTAGAAGAATACATCTCTTCATTAAATATCAACATAACTTATGGCATAAATAGGCAAAGCCATATCCAACGAATCTCTCAGCTGACAAATAAAACTAATCAATTTAATCTTACTACAAAAAGATATAGTGAGTCAGAGATATATACTTTAATGGAATCTTCTCATGTCTACGACTTTAGTGTTTCAGACCGATTTGGTGATATGGGCATTGTCTGTGTAGTTATTATCCAGGATAGCTTAATCGAAACGTTTCTTGTGAGTTGTCGAGCTTTATCCAGATTTATTGAAGATGACATATTAAATTTCTTGCTATCATTAAATGACAAAAATCAGTTAATTGGAAAATATATTCAATCTACTAGGAATCAATTATGTAGTAAATTTTATGAAAATAATAATTTTATAGTCACTACTGATTTAGGAAAGACTAAAACTTATTCATATCCACCTTATGCACAGCCAAAAAAACTAAGGTATAATTTCATAAAGCATTAAAATTTTGGATCTTATACCATTATTAGCTGATTCTTTAAACAGAGCACTTGAATCAGAAGATAGCAATCATAAGTATCTAGAATCTATCCCATTTGATTTTAATATTTTAGAAAACTTAGAATCAATGTCCATTGTTGAAATGTTATTAGACCTAGAAGAGCAGATAGAAAATAAAACTGGCACCCATATATCTCTAGCAGATGAGAAGATTTTTGATGCCAGTATGTCGCCATTGCTTAGGTGGAAACAATGGTTAGCATATGTCGATGAAAGATGTCAAAAATGATGAAAAATATTGCACAATTAACCTTTGACAGACCCTTTATCAGGTCCATTGTTACAACTGTAGGTGCAAGGAAAATAGAGTTTGAAGAAGAATCTAAGTCTTTGGGCCTAACAGAAAAAGAAGCAAAAAGGATGCAGAAGGCTATTGGGCTTAATACACGATATGTTGCTCTTCCAGGTGAAACTATAGTTGATTATTGTAAGAATTCAGCACTTAAATTACTTGAATCCTTATCTATTTCTCCTTTAGCCATAGAAGCATTAATCCTAGTCACCCAGAGCCCCAACTACTCAGCTCCAGCATCTTCAATAAGATTACAACATTTGATTGGAATGCCTACTTCAACATTGGCATTTGACATGAGCCTAGGTTGTAGTGGATTTGTTTATGGACTTGCAAATGCATATAGCTTTATCCAGTCAGGACTGAATAGAGTTTTGCTTTGTGTAGGAGATATATCTACTTCATTTGTAGACCCAACTAATAAATCCTTGGCCCCATTAATGGGAGATGCTGGTTCGGCAATTTTAATAGAAGCATCTCCCAACCATAATTCCAGCTACTTTCAGTTTTATTCTGATGGCTCAGGAGAAAAGGCCCTTTATATTCCCAATAGTGGGACTATTAAATCAGATAAAGATACAGCTGAACTATCCAATAAGATGATTATGGATGGCTCAGCAGTATTTACATTTACATTAAAAAGAGTACCTTCAATGATTGATTCAATTTTAAATTACTCTAACTTCAAAAAGGAAGATATTGATTATTTTGTTCTTCATCAGCCTAATAAATATATACTTTCTAATCTTCATAAACGATTGGATATTGATTCATTTAGAGTTCCTATGAAAACACAATCTATTTATGGAAATCAGAATTCAGCTTCCATTCCAGGAACTATTAATGGATTCCTTTCAAAAGAATATACAGATAAGAAACTTACTAATCTTTTTGCGGGATTTGGAATAGGCTTGAGTTGGGCTTCTGCTATAGTTCAAACTTCAAAGATATATGCTCCCAATCCTTTGGTTGGTTTGGATTAGTTTCATGGACAAAGAAAAATTCATAGAGGAATTATCTATAGCATTGGACACAGAGTCATCTTTGTCTAAAGAGACTTCGCTATCAGACTTGGAGGAATGGGATTCTTTAGGAGTTTTAAGTGTAATAGAGTTAATGGAAAGATATAAATCTGATATCTCTATTGAAACGATACATAATGCAATCACAATTAATGATCTTATTCTTCTCCTAGAATAATCAAATGACTAATTCACTATCTAATAATCATGTCTTAATCGTAGGAGCATCTAGTGGAATTGGCTTCTTGCTGGCTGAAAGGCTTTCAGCTTATATGCAGGTTTCGGCAATAGCGAGGAGAAAAAATAAATTAGAAAAACTTGAAAATTTTGGAGTCAAATCATATATAGTAGATGTATGCGACAACAATATATTTAGGCAAGAAGTTAACAATATTGTATCAGAAAGAGGAAAGTTTACCCACGCAATATTCTGCGCTGGCAAGCAATTGATTAAGCCTCTAAGGTCAATTAATGATGAAGATATAAATAACATATTCTCAGTAAACCTTATTGCTCCGTTGGTTTTCGCATCTCTTTTCTCTAGCAAGAAAATTTCAACACAAAAAGCTGTCTTGTGTTTTGTAAGCTCAATATCCTCTTTTCGCCCAGAGCCAGGGATTATTCCTTATTCAATGAGTAAAGCTGCTATAGATGCTTTGATAAAAGGTATGGCAAGAGAGCTTGCTCCCAAAAGAGTTGTAGGAATAGCTCCTGGTTGGCTTTCCACTGAAATGACTCAAAACATTCCTCATATTTATGATGAACAATTTGTTTGTCAACTTGAGGAAAAATCTCCTCTTGGAATTACTAAAGTATCTTCTATTGTTGATGGCATAGAATTCCTTGTTTCTGATAAGGCAAGTAATATTACTGGTCAAATAATAACTGTCGACAGTGGATCTTCTTTATTATGAAATTTAATCATATAGGCTATGTCGTTAAGAATATAGATTTGTTTTCAGGCTCTTTCCCCAACATTACATTTGTTCGAAGAATATATGACCCTATACAGATTGCGGAAATAGCATTATATAAATCAGAATCAAATTTAAATTTCTTTTACGAATTCATAGAACCTTCAAGTGAAGAATCTTTTACTTGGAAAT
>QCGF01000047.1 GCA_003278175.1 Prochlorococcus sp. AG-363-P15 | reverse complement strand
ATGGTCCCGGCTGTTTCAGCTGCTTGAACCATCGCCCCTGCAATGCGATCTTTGACTGAGGCTGTTGGGTTGAAGCTTTCTAATTTGGCTAATAACTCTGCATTGCATTTAAACATTTTTGGTAAGCGGTTTAATCTAACCAGTGGAGTTCCACCTACTAATGAGGTGATATCAGGAGCAATGTTCAGAGATGAATTTAATGGCATATTTATAAATCCATTTCTCAAGGAGATTGATTGCAAACTAGATCAGTGGCTTGAAAAGAGTTTTTTTAATTTTGAGTTCAATTATATATTTGGTTGGCTAGTGCTTGATTAATTGATTGGAAGCATCTACTAACAAGAAATTTACTTGAGTATGGAATATCTATAGATAAAAAAAAGCCCCACCAAGTTGGGTGGGGCTTGAGAAATCAAGTTGCATGAACTTGATTGGCTTTCGATCAGAAAGTGAAGGTGGTCTTCACTAATGCACCTAGGAGATCATCGTTATCAGCGCCATCTCTTTGGATGTTGAAGATAGCTGGAGTAACGGTGACGTTGTCACTAACTACCATCTGGTAGTAAACCTCATAGGCGAGAGGATCGTCATAATTGTCGTCATCTCTGTGAGGTTCAGCAGTACCTACTGCGAAACCAAGAGTGTTGCCATCAATGAAGGCATCTTCCCAAGTTGCACCTAGTGACCAAGAGTTTTTCTCTTCTGCCTCATCAGCTGCAGTGTCAGGAATAGTTTCCCTGTCTGGCTCTGACCAGCCAAGACCAGCGCTTATGGAAGAAGGTAGGTATGGTGACTCAAAGTCAGGAAGGTAGTAGCCACTAAGACCCCAGGCAGTACGGTCGTTAGCATCAACAATGCCTTCGCTGTTGCCGTTGTCAGAATGAGTGTAGGCAGCTGCGATTGTGAAGGTATCAGTTACGTAGGCAACCTGACCTGTCACGTCGTCACGACCCTGGTCAGTCAACAGACCACCAGCGTTTGCTTCCTGAGAATCAGCTTCGTCAGCATCCTGAGAGATGAAAAGACCACTAACTACGAAGTTGTCCTTCTCCCAGGTCACACCAGCACCAGCACCTGTTGCCAAGTTGTAGGCGTGGTTAGCACCTGCAGAAGCAAGGTTATCTAGGATTGCGTCAGATGGATAAGCACTAGGCCATACACCAAGCATGTCGTCTTGACGTACTACTGCACCAATGGTTGCTGTGACGTTGTTTCCTACAGGGAACTTGTAGTAACTACGATCAATTTCAAGAGCATTGTTGACGTCATTTGCTCCATTAGATGCCACTTCTAGGAAGGAGTCACCAGTTGAGCTGAAAGGATCGCCAGCTGTGAAGTTACCTGTACGGATTCTATTTACAAGTAGGTCATCACCTGAGAAACTCGACTCCAAGCTGAGCTTAGTGTCGTAGTTAAAGGTTACAGCTTCGTTAACTGACTCTTGGTCTGGGGTCTCGTCTGTGCCACGGCCACCAACAACAAATGTTGTTACTCCAGAGAGCTTAGTTGTAGAAGAGAAAACTCCGGCTTCAAAGCCTGTGAGCTCATCTTCAAGTACGTCGATGCGTCCTCTGATAACAGCAAGCTCAGCTCCGAATTCTTCGATCAGAGATTGCTCTTCTTCGTTGGCAACTGCAACGTTTTCTAAGCACTTGTTGAGCAATGCAGCTGCTTCATAGCGAGTCATGCTGCCATTAGGGCTAACAGCTGTGCAGCCATGACGCTGGCGCAGATTGTTTAGCGCCTGATAAGCCCAGTCTGTTGGATGGACATCAGAAAAGTTTGAGATGCTCTGAGTAGCTACTCCGCTATCGGAATAAGAAGAGACATCATTGATGTTTAGCTCAGCAGCAGTAGCAGCTATAGGTGCCATAAGCCCTAGAGCAGCAGGTGCTACCAGCAATTGCTGGAAAAGTTTCATTAATTCCTCACGACAAGAAAAGCGCAAAATGCGCTAAATATATTCTCACCTATTTATATAGATAGTATGGTCGCTAATGTGACAGAATCAAATTATACACATTGGTGTGTCAGAAGGGTAATGCTAGATGTGAGACAAGATACACGAAAAAAATTAAATCAACTTGACTAGTTATTCATTGGCTCACCTGACTGTTTATAGGATCTGGAGCATAGTTTTATCTCTTGGCAATAGGACGACTTTTGTTTGGCTACAGAATGTCTTGGCAGATAACAATAATACTTTTTTTATTGATTTGCTTGTTTTCTTTCCTTTCCTCTGCTGAGGAAAGGAAAGAAAACATTTTCATCAGGACAAATTGCTAAAGAAATCTAGACTTAGTTCAGTAATAGTCGCTCCTTGTGAGCGACTTGCTTTTGTTTGCATTGCATCAATCAAAATGGCAAACAAGCTTTTCACTCTCTCGTGCCTGGGAGTCACGAAAGTTCTCACAATGGTTGCGAAGATTGATTGCCAGAGATTAATTTATCTAGATAAATCGTGTTAAAGGGTTTATTAGTGGATTTAAGTCTGACCTGAAAGATTGATGAATCACCAACCCCTTTATTTATTATTCAATAGTGCTTTTTACTTATGATGTTGAGCAAAATCTTTATTAGTCTCTTCGGTGTTCGGAAAATCTCAAAAAGTAGTTCACCTATTTTAGGATTAACTTTGATTTGGTTGTTAGCTTGCATACTTGCTTTGACAGGATTGGGAAACCTTCCTTTGAGAGATTTTGATGAGGCTACAGTTGCAAGAGTGGCTATGGAGATTACTCAAAGATCAGGATTAGATCAAATATTACCTACTATTTGGGGTGATGATTATTTAAATAAGCCTCCTGGCCTACATTGGTTGATTGCGCTTGCCATCAAATTTGAGAATCATGCTGGTGGTCAGTTTGAGAAATTGCCTTCTGAATTTGCGGTGCGCTTTGTGCCAGCATTCTTATCAACATTAGTAGTTCCATTTGGTGGCCTTATTCAGTGGTATTTAAGGCCTAAAGATATAACTTTAAGTGTATCCACTGCGGCCATCCTTTTGACTCTTATGCCCTTGGTAAGGCATGGACGTTTGGCAATGTTAGATGGAACACAGCTGAGTTTAATTGCACTTTTGTGGTTATTTTTTGTTTCTATGGATCAAAGCTATTTTGATAAGTTTCGATCATTTGGAGCAGGTATTACTAGTAGTTGTTTGCTTATGTTAAAGGCACCTATTCTTTTACCTGCTTTATTAGCATGTGCAATCCCCTTTGTTCTTGAGAAAAAGAAGATTTATAAGTTGCGCTGGTCATTATTAATTACTTTTGTAATTGGTCTTTTGCCTGGAATCTCATGGCATGTTTGGCATGGGATTCAGCGAGGGAGTAATGCACTGTGGCTCTGGGGAGGTGACGGAGCTGTACGAGTCCTTTTTGATGCTGGAGAAGGCAGTGATCTTGGTGTATTAGTGCCTCTGATAGAGGTTTTAGAAGGTGGCTGGCCATGGCTTGTTTTATGGCCTATTGGTCTTATTTGGGCTTGGGAAGATAGAAATACATCATGGGGTAAATGGACTTTGGCTACTCAAGTAATAATGGCTTTATCAATACTTCCTTTGAAGACTCAACTTCCTTGGTATAGCCATCCACTTTGGCTTCCTTTCTCTTTGATAGCTGCTAGACCTTTAGCTTGGCTGATTAATCGTCAAAGTAGTAAAAAAATGACAGCACAATCTATTTTATCCGCTACTCCTTACTTTTGGCTCGTTCTTGGAGCGGGATTAATTTTGTTTGGGTTATTAGGAACTGTGCGAATTATTCCCAGCTTTAGTTCTTATAGTGGCATTGCATTTGCTTGTGGTATTGGTTGGTTGGTTGGAGGTTGGCTTTTCAGTTTTTCATACCAAGAATTAAGGGCATTGGGGGCTTTATCTCTCGTTGCTGGAAGTTTTTTAGGTCTTTTCGTTTTTATGCGATCTAGTTTCTGGTTATGGGAATTAAATGAAAATTGGCCTGTTTTGCCTGTGGCTGAATTGGCTTCAGTAGCAAAAGAATCTGATGTATTTATTGAAGGGAGTCATGAACGACCAAGTCTTAATTGGTATGCAGGAAGAAAAATAAAACCCTTTGATAAATTTTTAGGCTCAGGTTTGATTTTGACTAGGGATTCAACACGACTTATTAATTTAAGTTTTGAAAAGGACTGTAAAGTAGTCAAAAAAGAAGGTGAATGGGCTTTACTGTCTTGTCAGAACAATTAGAGATCCGCTCCTTCCAATGAAGAATTGTCCAAGCGCTAATTTACGTAAATGAACATCATGCAAGAACGCCTTTCGGTTGTTCTTCCGACATATAACGAGCGAGAGAATATCAAACCTTTGCTTGAGAAACTTTTAACTATGGGGAAAGAATATGAATTAGAAATACTAATTGTTGACGATGACTCAAATGATGGCACACCTGAACTGGTAAAGGAATTAGCCCAAGAAGATCAAAGAATACGATTGATTCGTCGATTAGGAAGGTCAGGTTTATCAAGTGCAATTAAGGAAGGTTTGCTCGACTCTACTTTCGATATTGCAATTGTTATGGATAGTGATGGTCAGCATGACCCTAAAGATGTTGTTAAAGCTTTTAATTATTTGAAGAAGCATGATCTAGACCTTGTTGCTGGAAGTAGATTCCTTAGGGATGCAACAATTACAGGCTTAAGTCAGAGAAGACAAGGTGGATCGTTTTGGGCTAATCGGCTTTCTCGTATAAGTTTGCATAAGCAATATCGTCATTTAACTGACTATATGAGTGGTTGCTTTGTGATTAATATAAAATCGTGCTTGTCACATATTCGTAGTGTAGATGTGAATGGATTTAA
>QCGF01000046.1 GCA_003278175.1 Prochlorococcus sp. AG-363-P15 | reverse complement strand
GTGATTCAAGGGGCGGGGCAGCGCTTTCGATAAGGAAAGTTAGTGGTCAGCCAATCAAGTTCATAGGTACTGGAGAAAAAGTTGAGGCATTGCAGCCTTTTCATCCAGAGCGAATGGCAAGTCGGATCTTGGGAATGGGTGATGTATTGACGCTTGTTGAAAAGGCTCAGAAAGAAGTTGAAATTGCAGATGCAGAGTTAATGCAGAAGAAGTTTCAGGAGGCAACTTTTGATTTTTCTGATTTTCTCAAGCAAATGCGCTTGATTAAGCGAATGGGGTCTTTAGGTGGGTTAATGAAGATGATCCCTGGGATGAATAAAATTGATGATGGAATGCTCAAGAGTGGCGAGGAGCAACTGAAAAAAGTTGAGGCCATGATTGGCTCTATGACTCCTGATGAGAGGACGCAGCCTGAGCTTCTTGCGGCACAGCCATCTCGGCGTAGACGCCTTGCTCTAGGAAGTGGACATAGCTCTTCTGAAGTGGACAAAGTATTGGCAGATTTTCAGAGAATGCGTGGTTTGATGAAACAGATGTCTAGTGGAGGCTTCCCAGGTATGCCCGGAATGGGGGGGGCGGCAGGAATGGGTGCTCCTGGCGCCATGCCTGGCATGGGAGGTGGAGTACCTCAAGGACAAGTGAGGCCTGGCAGTCGTGGGGGTGCTGGAGGCCCCTCGCGTCGTCAGCGCCCACTCAAGAAAAAAAAGGGTTTTGGAGACCTTTGACCCTCAGCAGGTTATGGTGGTCAACTGGTGAGAGAAAGTCTCAAGCCAAATTGTCAAAACCTATAAAGTCAAGCCAAGATGATCAAGCTCCGCCTAAAGCGGTTCGGCAAAAAGCGAGAAGCGAGTTTCCGCTTGGTGGTTTGTAATAGCACCTCTCGCCGTGACGGACGTCCACTACAAGAATTAGGTTTTTATAACCCTCGAACCAAAGAAACAAGACTGGATACAGAAGCTTTGAGAATGAGACTTTCTCAAGGGGCTCAGCCAACAGATGCTGTTCGCTCCCTTTTAGAGAAAGGTGGCCTTTTGGAGAAGAAAGTTCGCCAAGCAGAAATAGTTGGGAAAGCTAAGCAAGAGCAAGCAAGAAAATTAGCTGCTAAAAAGGCAACTCAAGAGAAGAATAAAGCTGATGAGAGTTCATCTGCTGAGCAAACAGAAGCCTGAAAATGGTTTCTTCAGAAGTTGCCTTCTCAGGTCGCTTCGTATTTGATCTCTCTGATGTCAATGCGGCCATTGCTTTATCAGGCTCTGGCCAAAAAACATTGCATCGTTTGGAAGCTCTTACGGGTGCATCTTTTGTTATGCGGGGGCTTCAGTTAGAAATAAGTGGTCGAGCGAAGCAAGTTGAAAGAGCAACAGCTTTGGTTGAACTGCTTCGGCCCTTATGGCAAGAAGGTCAGGCAGTTTCACAAGTAGATTTACAAGCCGCAATGACTTCTATAGATACCGGGCGCAGTGAGGCACATGCCCAATTGGGAGATTTGGTCCTGGCTAGAAGTCAGAGAGGCAAGCTTTTACGCCCTAGGACTTTGAGACAAAAGTCCTATGTAGAAGCTATGGAAAAATATGATTTGACCTTTGCAGTAGGTCCTGCAGGAACAGGTAAAACCTTTCTTGCAACAGTTTTTGCTGTTCGAATGCTTAGTGAGCGAAAAATAGAGCGATTAATTCTTACTAGACCTGCAGTAGAAGCCGGGGAAAGACTTGGTTTCCTTCCTGGTGATCTGCAACAAAAGGTGGACCCATATTTGCGTCCTCTTTATGACGCTCTTCATTCGCTGCTTGGTGCGGAGAGAACCTCTTCATTGATTGAGAAAGGCACAATTGAAGTCGCTCCTCTTGCCTATATGCGAGGGAGGACACTTGAAGAAGCATTTGTGATTCTTGATGAAGCTCAAAACACTACTTCCGCTCAAATGCGCATGGTGCTTACAAGATTGGGCGAAAGGTCGAGAATGGTTGTCACTGGAGATGTGACACAGATTGATCTCCCTTCGGGGCAGTTGAGTGGTCTTGTCGAGGCAGCAGATTTGCTTGAAAATATAGAAGGAGTTGCTGTTTGTCGTTTGACTTCTGCTGATGTAGTTCGGCACCCGCTTGTGCAGCGTGTGGTAGATGCTTATTCCCTTAAAGACAATCTTTAGGGAGATCCGACCAGTTACATAAGGCAAATATTTTTTTTTTCTGCCAAAGTAGTTCAATAATTTGATCTGGTTAGTTATGCCAGCAAGCAGCAATTTTCAACAGGCCATCCGTGAAGCGCAATCAAGTGCTTTAGTCGGACCCAATGTGGTTAATAAGGCATTGCCATATGTTGGGGGAGGCATGCTTTTAACCGCTGGGGGAGTTATTGGTGGTCTTTCACTTCAGATAACCAACCCAGCGCTATTTCAGCCTCTTTTTTTCGCAGCCTTTATTGGTGAGCTTGTCTTGTTCTTTATGGCCTCTAGTGCGGCCAATAATGCCAATAACACCAAAGCCCTTCCTTTGCTAACGGCTTTTAGCCTTCTAACAGGCTTTACTCTTAGCGGGATTGTTGGTCTTGCTATTGCAACTGCAGGAATGGGTTCGATAGGAACTGCTGTTTTTGCAACGGGTATTACTTTTGTAATTGCCTCGATAGTAGGTCGACGCATGAGTGACAGTGTTGGTCAGGCCCTTAGTGGCGTGGTCGGATTGGGTTTGATGGGTTTAATTATTGCAATGTTAGTGCAGATAATTGGTGGTCTTTTTGTTCCTGGAATGTTTGGGGGAAGCAGCTTTGAGCTGATGATTGCAGGCTTTGGGACTGTTCTATTTGTGGGGATGTCATTTGTTGATTTTTATACGATGCCTCGCAGGTATAACGATGAACAGTATCTGGCTGGAGCATTGGGGATGTATCTAACGTATATCAATCTATTTATTTTCATATTGCGTTTGATAATTGCTCTCCAGGGAGGTGGACGTAGAGATTAAAAATTAGTATCTGAATCCTATTTGTTTTTTGGGGGCCCTTTAGGGCCCCTTTTAGTTTGCTTTTTCAGCTACTGCATAAATACTTGAAGAGATGGCTAGTTTCTGTTCATTGTCATAGTTCCATTTTTTTAGAAAGTCGACATCAGGGCCCTCTCCTTGCAGCCCTCTCAAGAGTTGCTCTAGGCGGCTCTTCACTTTGTTGGGCTCTAAAACTTTTAAAAGGTCTAAACACCTCGCTTTGACACGTTCCGAGCCGGCTTTTTGAGCTTCGTCTTTTTGTCGTTGATGATGAATAGTCATTGCGGTACTCATCGCCAGATTCCTAACTATTAGATCTACAACAATTGCGCCAGCTGATCGAAGTTGTACCACTAGCGCTTCAGGTAGACGATCCATTAAAGGAGAATCGATTGTC
This sequence comes from Prochlorococcus sp. AG-363-P15, assembly GCA_003278175.1. Classification (GTDB taxonomy): domain Bacteria; phylum Cyanobacteriota; class Cyanobacteriia; order PCC-6307; family Cyanobiaceae; genus AG-363-K07. The sequence goes on along the minus strand of QCGF01000046.1, from coordinate 1,693 downwards.
AGGCTTATCGCGAAAAAACCCCTAGCCCCATTTAGGCTTTCTAAAAGTTCAGAAACCCTATCAGCTAAAACTTCATCGCTTAGCTCCCCTTTGTCCCAACTCCCGCACCAGTGCATTGCAGCATTCAATGCTTGTTCAAAAGTTGGTTTTTTTGTACTCATGGCTTTCGTGTACTTTTAACGTCAGGCTATGAGGAAATATAAATTAGGTTTTCATCTAGATAATGCTTACTTCAGGGCCCATACCAAAAGATCACCGATCGGGGTTTGTGGCTTTAATCGGCAGGCCAAATGTTGGTAAATCCACCTTGGTTAATCAACTTGTTGGGAAGAAACTTGCAATTACCTCTCCGGTCGCGCAGACAACACGAAATCGATTAAGAGCAATTTTGACTACTCCTAGTGCTCAGTTGGTCATGGTGGATACTCCTGGCATTCATAAGCCGCATCATTTACTTGGGGAAAGACTCGTTCACACTGCAAGGAAGACAATCTGTGAGGTTGATGTTGTTTTGCTACTGCTTGAAGCTTGTTGTTCCCCTGGGAGAGGAGATCAATTCATCTTAAAATTGCTGAGCCAGCAAAAGACACCTGTATTGGTGGCTTTGAATAAGGCTGACCTGGTGGAAAAAACGGATCTTTTGGATAGGGAGGCTGAATATAGGGATTTATTTGGGGAATTGGGATGGCCCTTGTATTGCTGTAGCGCCCTCAACGGTAAAGGTTGCAATGATTTGACAGTGGCTTTGGCAGCGCATTTGCCACTTGGTCCACAGCTTTACCCATCTCATATGAAATCTGACCAACCAGAGCAGATTCTTCTTGCCGAGCTGATTAGAGAACAGGTTTTGCTTAAAACAAGAGAGGAGATTCCGCATAGTGTTGCGGTCAAGATTGATCGTTTGGAAGAAATCACCCCCGACAAAAAGAGCAAAAATAGCAAGGGATATACAGCAATCTTGGCAACTATTTTTGTTGAACGTAAAAGTCAAAAAGGAATACTGATTGGGAAAGGCGGTTCAATGCTTAAGGCGATTGGTAAAGGTGCAAGGCTGCAGATGCAGATATTGATTGATGGACCTGTTTATCTTGAGCTTTTTGTAAAGGTAGTTTCTGATTGGCGTTGCAAGCCAGCTCGCTTAGCTGAATTGGGATATGAGGTGAACTAAATGTCTTCTTTTCGCTTTGATGTTGTCAGTTTGTTCCCTAAGGCTTTCGGTAGTTTAGGTGATCTTGGCATTGTTAATAGAGCCTTTACCAGAGGAATTGCAGCTTTGCATATTCATAATCCTCGTGATTTTGCTACCGACAGGTATAAAAAAGTGGATGACGAACCTTATGGTGGTGGAGCAGGCATGGTGCTTAAGCCTGAGCCTATTTTTAGTGCCTTTAATTCAATTCCTTTTAATGGGAAACGAAGAGTTTTGATGATGACACCTCAAGGTAAGCAGCTTAAGCAGGAAGACCTAAAGCGCTGGTCAATAAATTACGATCAACTAATTATTTTGTGTGGTAGCTATGAAGGATTTGATGAAAGAATTAGGACGCTTGCAGATGAGGAAGTCTCTTTAGGAGATTTCGTTCTTACTGGAGGTGAAACCCCAGCAATGGTTATTATTAATGGTGTAATACGCTTAATTCCGGGTACTTTGGGAGCCGAGAAATCTCTGTTGGAAGAGAGCCATAATGATTTA
>QCGF01000045.1 GCA_003278175.1 Prochlorococcus sp. AG-363-P15 | reverse complement strand
TGGTCAAGGAACGAACATGACTTGAATATTGGTTTGTGCAATTAGTGAACAGTTTTGACATCCAATTGTCAGATCTTTTCTTTTTGATAAATCACTAAAATATTGAGCCTAAATGACTAAGGTTTTGGGATTCTTGCTTCTAGAAACAAACTCTTCAAATATCAATAACCTTCCCGCCCTCAAGCGCATTCAATGACTCTCTAATTGTCTTTAGTTGCTCAGCGTTTTCCCTTTCAGTGACACCCTTATCGATGATGGCAAATACTGCCTGGCAAGCACTGACAGCTGCATGGTTTTTGGTATTAGGGTCTAACGCTATTTGCAGTAGCCGTTCTGCTACTGCAGGGGCACTCGCTATCAATACAGAGTGACTTTGATCGAGATGATCTTTAGTTTGCTCTTCTAGGAATTGCAAACTATCCGGATGTGACCTGACGTATCTCCTTAAGGTGCGATAGTCCATAGCCACTGCAGCCGCTGAATCTTTCCAAGACGCACCACCACTTCTGAGAGTTAACGCCCTTTGAACTTGGGGTGGTAATGGGATTTCTTCTATAGGTGGACGACCTCTGCTCTCACGTTTTCCATGACTTGTAACTGTCATCAATTCAAAGATCTAGGAATACTTTTAGGAGGCTAAATATGATTGCTAATCATAAGCTGAGACTTAAAATCTTGGGGCTCTAGCACACTAGAAATCGTTGACGAAGGTATTGAGCTATAGCTAAAGGTTCCCTGGACGCTGATCACAATGCCAAAAATCTCTTACCCCTCCCCCTTCTTAGGAAGACAGCTAAAACCACTGCTATAACTTTCTCTTGATCAAATAGCCGCTATCCCAATTAAAACCAACGTATCTACAACACTAATTCCTATAAGCAGGGATGGACTCATTTAGGTTCGTCCTGCTTTTTCATGCCTCTCCATACCAGCGGATTATTGCCTTTCGTCATTACTGTTATCGCTTTACCTAAAAACCAACTCCCCAATAGGAAGCCCACAGCAGCTAGGGCATACAACACATTTGCTTGTGCAGTAGTTGCCAGAAGAGTTGGAAAGTTCATATCCCTATTAAAGAGCCTCCAAACTATTTAGCTACTTCTCTTTCTTGGAAGGATCTTCCTTGCTCGTATTTTTTTCTATTAGGGGCACAAGTGCATTAAGAACACTGCGTGCCACCTTCATGCGTGCCTTGTTTAACCCATCCCACAGGAGCTTGAAGGTGGTGGTCATTTATTTGGTCTCGACGTTAATTACTAAATCCCATTCTGTGAGGTCTTCTGGATTCGTTTGGGCCTCTCCTGCATTGCCGTTAACAAGCCTGAGAATGGGAGGATGTTGAGCAACTGAAAGCTTTGCAACCTTGGCTCGTAGACGTTCCAATCGAAGTGTGTAATTCATCTAAGTAAATTTGTTTTCTGAGAGATTAAACAGTTTTCAAAATTGCGATAAATGACATTAATGAATCAACTCAGTTTTACGAATCCATTAGTGGACGTTCCAGCTACTTACGCGCGGGGAGAGGGTGAATATAGTGTCCCACCCTCCCAAGATCTTAGTGATGGAGCGCCCTCTGGGGTGGGACAGACCCCTGTGTCACACCCCTAATCCCTTCCTATGAATGGGTTTTGACTAGGTGGGACATTCTGGACCTATCCCCCCGCGCGCGAAGGGACAAACAGAGTTGAAATCAAGAACGGCGAATGAGGGGACAGTTAATTCATGAGAGTTGGAGCTGCCCAATTGGCAAAGACCTTCTCGACTGCTTCGAGATTCCAAAGGTATTTGCAGGTCTTCGCTACCCCTGATTTGTAGTAGTGAACACCTTGTTCAAAATATCCTTCCCTTCTTTTCTGAAGCAGGGTGAGTGGATGTATGCCCAATGAAAAAGCACATTGAGAAGTACCGATCCATTGGACCGAATTAAGAGTTTGCACGAATTATGCGAGAGGTATTCCTTTTGCTCTTGCTACGGCTTGAACAGATTTTGGCCAATTGTCTAATTCCCAGACAATTCCATCACGCCCTTTAGTAAGACGGTCAAGATCCTTATCGATTTGAGATGCAGACTGCTCAGAGTCAAGTGGGACGGCAACAAAATTACCGTTTACTTGGGATCTGTTGGCTAATTTGTTCTGCTTTCGCTTTACGCGTGGCATAGAACCAAAGGAGTTAACAGAATCCGCTCATCCCCACCTAACTCCAAAAAGGGCTTACGTATCACCTTCTTGGGGGCAGTCCGACTCCCAAATGGGAGGTTGGTTTAGCAGGACTAACCTGGGCACCCAACTGGATTAAAGGAACTATAGAGATATTTTTAGTTTTTTCATCGGGCAATAACACCATCTGCAGTGTCTAATCTTTTTCTTCCTCAAAACCTAGTGAGAAGTGCATCAACACTAAAAACTAATCGTTCAGGAGGGCCCAATGAGGGCCCAATCCCAATTCGAGATTGCCAAAAACCTAGTCGGGGCGACAGGATTCGAACCTGCGACCTAGTGCTCCCAAAGCACCCGCGCTACCAAACTGCGCCACGCCCCGTGCTAATGCATACTAAGTCACAAAAAGCATCTCAGCTATTTAAATCAGGGTTTTGAGCTTGAATCAACTCAAAAAAGAAATCATTAATAGGTCTAGGGACATTGAATAATGTATAAAACCCTCTAGTTATCAAAAAATCTCATGAGGCGTTTTGAATGACATACAAAATCAGCTTAGAGAAATAAAAAACACCCAACTTCTAACAAACTAAAAATACTATTCAATTGATAGCTGAGCACAAAGATTAAATGCGGGAAAAACCGCATTTAGTTTCGAAAATTTTCAATGGGAGTCCTGTTCTTTTCATGGCCTCTCTACACTCAGAGCCAACTGTGCCATATACCTCAACGGTAAAACCATCCCCTAGCTCTGCATGCTTGGCTAAATACTCTCCAACAGATGGGTTCGAAAGGTGTGCGAGGAATGCGGAATCATTTTTATAAACCTCAGACCAAGTAAAGCAAAGAGAATCCTCAGGATCTTGGTCAAAGGTGTGATGTAACATACCTTTTTCAACGGTTTCTACAGCAGCATCAGTAGCCATTGCAAGTTCCAAGTATTCATCAACCTTGCCTGGCTTTACTTTGATACGAGCAATCAAAAGGAAAGGTGTTGAAGCATCAAACTTAGCCATCAAAGTCAATCAATAATCAACCAAGCTTTACACAATTCCTATATAATTGAAAGAGATCGGAGCAGTCCGTGAATCTTAATCTTAACCAAGATCGTAATTTTCAACCTCTAAAAAACGTAGCTGAAAAAACTTTAAATCCACTCCATCATAATAGCTGAATATCAAATAATGTCTGCGAAAAAGAAAACAAACTCGCGACAATGTAGGCATAATCAATCTGGTTTCATGTCTGGTTAAAAAACACTGACTTTGAAAATGCAAAATGAAACAGCTCATTTAAAAGCCAGCAATTTATGTGAGCTATATAAAGTGTTAAAAAATTGGTTTATTTCTACTAGTCTTTATGAGAAATAGCTTTTAAGATGATGATAAGAACTTTTATAAGCACATGTCTATAATAATTGTTAGTTTAGCATAGAACATTGATGGGTTAATCGATTTAAAAATGAGAAAATAGACTTTATTTTCACTTGTTTTAAATGTCAAAAGCTGATGCTTGTACGAATGATCATAGAAATCGTGCTTTTTGAGCTTGGAATATACAGATCAATCAGTTAAAAAGTTAGGAGAAAACAGCAAAAGACAACAATGGATCGTGCTCGGATGGTATCACCACCTTTACCCAAGGAGGCCACTGACATCAAAATCATTGAAAGAGAATGGGGAATTGAACTATCATTTAAAACACCTAATGGAACGAAGATATATACGCCTGCACTTTTCACTACCTCTATAGAAACTAGAAAAAGTGAGAATGAACATTCACATACATAGTTGAATCCATTTTGGAGGAGATATGATTATGGGTCAAAAAAAGTATATACAGACACTACAGAAATTTCTCAAAGTTCTTTTGGGCATTAACTCCCAGGGCCACAACTAGATATAAGTGGTTCTTTTCAGAGTTAGACCAAACCTTTTTATCATTCGATCTAGATAATTTTTTTCTTAGAAACTCCAGAAGAATGATATTTTCTTATCTATCGTTGGTTTGCTAGCGGTTTCATTCTTCTGCAAGATAGCAAAAATCAGCTAAGAAAACTACCAACAAAAGAATATGTGCGTCTTGGTTCTGATTTTTACTTCTGGTTCAAAAGACTAAGCCTTGTTTTACTGATCAGACTGTCATTCATGAAGATGGACCTTCCTATCTTAAGAACTTAAAGAATATTGCCCTTTAAATAAGAGTGGCTCACTCTCTGCTAGAAAAGATTGCTTTAATAAAACTATGCTCTACCTTCAGCACTGGAAGTTCAAAACTGGATACCATGAAATTGCGGCAAAAAAATTTCTAGCAACTCAAGCTCCATACCCAAGAGCTGAGTCATATTCCCGATATCATGGTCCAGGGTCTTTAGAGGGTTGGATAATTGTTGAAACTGACGACCCAACAGCTTTATATGAGCATGCTGCAGAATGGGGTGAATTCATGGATTGGACAACAACTCCAATATTTTCTGATCAACAAGCGGGACCAATCATCGCAAAGATCTATGGAGATTAAACAGATTTGCTAACTATTATGGAAAGTTTACTCTTATAAACGTTCTCTTATACCCCGTAAGAAGTGACAAGTTTATAAGCTTTGCTCAGAAGAAATGGAGAATATTTTTCTAAATGTTTAACTCGAAAGATGCTGACAAATACTATTCATCGTAGTTCAAAATAATTAATAGGAGAATAGAAGTACTATCAAACAGTGTGCTTATAATTCAAATAAGTAATATTCTGAATCCAAACAATATAGTCAACCAACATTGAACCTGTTTATTTGAAAAAAATAATTATCTTATTTCACTTGATAAACCTTTGACCTCCCATTGCATTTTCTAACAGCCCATGAAATTGGAGCTTTAACGCTTTCTTGTTCAACACAAGTGCTTTGGTAATTAGCCCATTTAGCTACTGGGCGTAAACTCACCGCAATCAAGGCAAGGCAAATGGTAGATAACAG
>QCGF01000044.1 GCA_003278175.1 Prochlorococcus sp. AG-363-P15 | reverse complement strand
CTTTACTGACCTTTTCAATAATTGATTGACTTAATAAACTCGTTTCAGAAAGTTTTGTAATAACTTTGCCTTGTTCTTTCTCATTTAACATTTGAATTAAGAGCCTAAGACCCTTTATAGAGTCTTCATCACCAGACTTTATTTCCCTAACTATGCTTTGAAAAAGCATCTCCCATTTATAGGGCTCCTTCTTGAAAAGACCTGCTGCAGGAAAGTCTTTGCTGGACATACTTAATCTATCTTCTTCATCTTGATTGCTTTGTCCTGACTTCCAATAATTAAACAATGGAGAAGTTTCTTCTATTGTTTTTGCGAAATCTTTGGACCCACTATTTGATTCCATTGTGATTTTCCTGCTTGATCAATTTATAGCGTAATTTTTGTGGCTTTGAGTCACCTATCTCCTTGAGACTATTCCCACTTAGCAATAGCTATTTATTTCTTGTATTAACCATTTTGGCCTTTCCTTTCTCCCTTTTCTCCAGGCAAGTAACAATAGAGCTTCAATTGCCTCATGTTTCCTTGGGAGGTCACATGATTTTTTTTGATATTGTTTTCTTTTTCTTAACTTCATTTTTTAAACCTCCAATCTTTTAAGAGCCTGTCAAGCAAGTTTGTGCCCTATCTCAGATGCTCGCACTTTTATGAAATGCGCGCATCGTCTCTTTGAGAAGCTCACGCAAGCCAACAATTGCCAACAGTCCAACAGATCCTCCTATTACAGCTGGCATTAGTGAGTCAATAAGGGCCAAAGTTTGTTTGAAATCCATTTTTATTCTCCATTATGTTTTGGGGGTATGGATCGGCTGATGGTTACCCCTAAGCTTCATTAGGACGATTGCCCTTTCTGAAGGCTATATTTATTTTCTAAATCTCTTATTCATAAATGTCTATGGGAAAAATCACTCACTAGGTCATTGGCTTAGAGCTTTTCATTTTTATTAGGGTTGTTTGCCTTAAAGGGTTTAATAGCTCTTTTTAGGATTGAGAGTCTGATGCTTGCTTGGCTTGAATTGCAATATTCAAGTGAGCTTCTAATGCCCCTAATGCCATTAATGATTGTGGGTTTCTTCCTTCTATAACATAGTCATTCTTGTTGTTGAGTTCAAAGATTAGTTCTTTGCTGACCTTAGTCCAGTTGCTTAATAAAGTTTCAAAGGCTTCCTGCTTTTGATCAAAAAGAGTTTCTCTGCTATGGCCAGTTACAGGCTTCTTGGGGGCTGAGCCTAATAGTGAATTGAGTTGTTTATGACTTATTGACTCTGGGATTGAAGTGAAGTCTCTCAAGAAGCAAGCCTCATGACTCTATTAAATTATCTATTTTTGTGTTGATTGTGCCATTCGAAGAATGGGGTAATACCCGTCCCTTATTGCCATGCCTCGATTTATGATTAATGGATTTGGTATATATCTTCTGATGTTATAGGATCTGAATTAAATAATTGTAGATGCTGTTATTTCGAAATGAATGGACTTATAAGTTCTCGAAAACTGTCTCCTCGTGATTCATAGTCTTTGTATTGATCAAAACTTGAACATGCTGGAGAAAATAACAGACTTTTAGCATTACTATCTAGGCCAATAGTTACGGCCAAATCGACTCCTTCCTCTAGACACTGGCAGCATTGAACTTTACCTTGGAATCCTTTGGAAATAATCGCATCTCTTAATTGTGTGCGACATTCTCCAAAAAGTATTATTCCACAGGCCTTGTTATTAATTTGCTCAATCCATTGGGAAGGATCTCCTGCTTTTGCTCGCCCACCAGCTATAATTATTGTTGGAGATTCGACTGCCATAAGTCCCATTTTTGCGGACTCATAATTAGTAGCTTTGCTGTCATTAAAAATGCTGATGTTCCCAATTTTTCCTAAATTCTCTAACCTATGAGGGATTCCTGAAAAAGATTTTATACTTTCTTTTATTGCCGTTGCAGAAAGACCTGCTTTTCGAGAGGCAGCAGTGGCTAATAATAGATTCTGAAGGTTGTGATTTCCAGGTATATCAATAATTGATGAATCAAAAAGCTCTTGGTTCTTTTCCATCACAATTCCTTCTTCATTAATCCAAAAGTCTGATTGTTTTCTAGAAGATATCTGTTTGTTGGTGCTAACCCAAACCCCTTTTTTTAAACTATGCCTTTGTTGCAGGATTTGCCTGTCGTCTGCGTTGTAGATCGAAGTTGAAGAGTTCTCTAAAAGTTTTCGCTTGATTTTTCCATAAGCCTCAAGAGTTCCATGTCGCTCAAGATGATCGGGAGTGAGGGTTGTCCAGATGCCAATTTCGGGTGAAATTTCAGGTGCAGTTTCCAGTTGATAGCTACTTAACTCCATGATCAACCAGTCTGGGCTTATCTTTTCCTTCCTGAATTTCAGGGCGATTTCTGTAGCTGCATTCCCTACATTCCCTCCCATAGGAGCTGTTAGTTGATTTGACTCGAAAATATGATTGAGCATATGGGTAACTGTAGTTTTGCCATTTGTGCCCGTGATCCCAATCCAAGGTAAACCCTTTAATCTTTCCCATGCCAATGCTATTTCTCCTTTGATAGGGATGCCTAGTTCTCTGAGTTCATTGAGAGTCTTGTGATTCCATGGAATTGCTGGACTAATTACCACAGAAGAAATTTGCTTTAGCCAAGGTTTGAAACTTAAAAGTTCTAGAGGAGTTCCCAGCTCAACTTTGATTCCTTCTTGTTGAAGGGCCTCAGACTGAGCATTGAATTCGGGGTTTTTGCTGCTTTCGAAAATTATTACTTGATTACCTTCAAAATTAAGGAGTTTCGCTGCACCAACCCCTGAGCGCCCAAGCCCTATAACGATTATTGTTGATTTCAAGGATTCCTTTGACTGTAAAGGAAATGGGCGATACTGGAATCGAACCAGTGACTCCTACCGTGTCAAGGTAGTGCTCTACCTCTGAGCTAATCGCCCTGAAAACCAACTTGTGGATGTGGTCGATCACAATTGGATTAAGAAATCAAGGTAGCAGCTTGTGCTCCAAATGTTCTTAATGACGAAGTAATTCAACCCGCCAACGATGTTTTTTGGTGAGTTCAATACTTATTACTTCAAGATTTCCTTTGCCTTCAAGTTGGATTCGATCACCAACTATTAATTCTTTATTTACTTGCTTTATAGGCTTCCAGTTGAGGCGAAGCTTTCCTGCTTTGATTTGACTGACGACCTTTCCCCTTGATAAGCCAAAGCCTGCTGATGAAATTGCATCTAGTCGGGTTGAGGCTTCAACAGTCTGCAAACGCTTTGCTATCCGGTTAATAGGGAGTTGCAACTTTGTGGTAGGAACCAACTCACAACGGATTGGTACATCTCTAATTTTGCTGCTTTTTCCATCGAGTAATTCCGCGGCTTCTGGAGTGCATAATGCTTGAGCCCCTCGATCTCCTCTTATCCAAAGGTCGCCTAAGCCACCTGAAGGTACACCAATGATTTCAAGAGCATTCCTGAAATCTTGTGGAGAAGCTCTGTCAAAGAGGAAATTTCCCTCTATATGTATGCCATAAATTGGCGCTGATTCCTTTGATATAGGGATTTCATCTGTATAACGAATGCACTGCAATCTTTGACGCTCCGCACCAGGATGACCCCCATCTGATTGCCAAAAAAGATTGTTAAGCGTTGCCATCCTTTCAAGTGCTTCTTCTCTAAGAGGAGCTGAAATAAAAGGGCTCCATATAGGCTCCCAAGTGCGGAGTACTAACTCTGCTTGCTTGATAAGTATCTCCATCCCTATTGGATCTTTGCAGCCTTTTAATAACTCTTTCCTTGGGAGATTCACTGTTCAAGGAGGCGAAAGATCTCCAAATTTTTATCTTCTCTTAAAATGTTCCATGGCAACTCTATTTCTAAGGGTGTTTCAAGAAGAAGAAGCCATAGTCCATTTTCGCTTAGTTTTTTAATGGCAACAATATCTTCAGTGTTTGTAGAACTCACACTTGCAGACGCTACATAACTTCCCATCCACCCAGAGGCCATGCCAACAAGTCCGCCACTAAGCGATTCTCCTAGATAACCAAAGCCTAATTCTGAAAAAGTTGTTAGCCCCGTCAATTTAGTGAAAGTAAAGCCCGCTATGAATCCAAACGGCAATAGCCATAGAGCCATTCGCTTTTGACGTGATTTTTTTGAGAGATTGGGGTTTAGTAATTCAATTGTTTCTATGTCCACAGGGTTAAGCTCGCTGGCCATTCCTTCTTCATTTCTTGGTGTCTTTTCTTGGGCAGAAGAGGTTTGAATGCCTTTAGGTCTGATTAAGTCACATCTGATAAGAGGAGTAGCAGCTGTTGCCAGTTTTTGGGCTAATTGATTCGCTTCTTCGGCTCCCGTAAGGACAACGATGCAAATGGCCACTCATGAATTCCTCAATTGTTTGGATTTTGACTCCTTGCCGATTAAAAACTGTTTAAAAACGCTTGGCTCTCTACAGTTCAGTACGGTATTTGTTTCGCCTTGATGACGAAAGTTCTGGTTTCCGACCCAATTGATCAGGCAGGTATCGATATTCTTAGCCAGGTTGCTGAAGTTGATCAGCATGTTGGCCTCACAATTGATGATCTGAAGCAGATCATTTCTCAATATGACGGATTAATGATCCGCTCTGGGACCAAGGTAACTGCTGATGTAATTCAATCGGCAGAAAAATTGCGCATCATTGGGAGAGCTGGTGTTGGTGTGGATAATGTTGATGTTGCGGCAGCAACTAAAAGAGGCATTCTTGTAGTCAATTCACCAGGTGGTAATACCATTGCCGCAGCAGAACATGCAATTGCATTGTTGCTAGCCGTTTCTCGCCATGTTGCGCAGGCTCATGCAAGTACCAGTGCTGGAGGATGGGATCGTAAGAAATATGTTGGCAATGAGCTGTATAAGAAGGTCTTAGGTGTTGTGGGTCTTGGGAAAATTGGTTCGCATGTGGCAAAAGTTGCTATTGCAATGGGTATGGAAGTAATTGCATTTGATCCATTTATCTCTGCGGATCGCGCCCAGCAAATGCAAGTAAAGCTGAGCCCTATGGAGGATTTATTTAAAAAATCAGACTATGTCACTCTTCATTTGCCAAGAACATCTGAAACAGAGAACTTAGTGAATGCTGATTTGTTGGCATCCATGAAACCGACGGCAAGATTGGTTAATTGTGCGCGTGGAGGCATTATTGATGAATCAGCACTTGCAGATGCAATTAATTCCGGCGTCATTGCGGGGGCAGGTTTGGATGTATTTGCAAGTGAGCCATTACCTAAAGATTCACCATTGTTGTCTGTTCATGAGCGTTTGATACTTACTCCTCACCTGGGAGCTTCAACTGCCGAGGCTCAAGAAAACGTAGCTATAGATGTGGCCGAACAAATTAGGGATATTTTATTAGGCCTCCCAGCAAGGAGTGCTGTAAATATTCCTGGTCTTAGTGCTGACTTGATGGAGAGATTGAAGCCTCACTTGCAGCTTGCTGAGACTTTGGGGTTGCTTGCTAGTCAATTGTCTGGAGGACAAGTAAATGAGTTGGAGGTGCGGTTGCAAGGTGATTTTGCTGAACACCCTTCTCAGCCAATTATTATTGCGACTCTCAAAGGTTTGTTGAATAGTGCTTTGGGAGAAA
>QCGF01000043.1 GCA_003278175.1 Prochlorococcus sp. AG-363-P15 | reverse complement strand
ATAAAGCCGAGTGAACCTCTAATAGGGCATTTACTATCTGCGGATTTAGTGAAAAGAAAGTTGAAAAGGTTAAGATCATCTTGTTCCAAGTTAGAGTTGTTGTTGATTGGATTTGTCTGAGACATTTGCTTACTCCTTTAAAGATTTAATGTTTTTTTTGGTAGAGAAGACCTAATGCTTCACCAAGCTAATAGATACATAATTTGATTAACTACTCATATACTTGTAAGAATTGTAGTCCCTGGGATATCAGGACCTCTGCCAGGTATAACTTTATCAATTGTAATTGAAACATCTAGAGCAGATTTTGTAGGTTGGCTTGGAACTTTCATGTAAACATTCCCAAGCTCATCAGGAGAAAAACTTACACATCCTTGTGGTCCCTGACTTGTAAAAGCCCACAAGCGATATGTCAAACCAGAGTCTAATTTAGGAAGACCATTAACTTGAAGAATATTAGTAGGTTTATCATCTCTTATAACAAGACTTGCTTTCATTATTCCCTTGCCTTGTTCTGAAACAAAGGCTGGTTTAAGTTTAAAAGTACGATTTTCAAAGCCAGCGCTTATAAGCTTTTTATCTATATTTTCATCGGTCGTTTTTGCATATCTAAGATTCTGACCAGTAGGACTAAATGCAAATAACCCAATTACTGAAAAGAGTAATAATAAAATTATTCTGGTTATAGGAATATTGTTACTAGAGTCTGCAAATGAATAAACCTTTTTCTGTAATGTTATCGGTGGATTTAAATCAGGTAGAGATTGCATTTCCTTTATTAATTGCTCATATTCAACAATCTGATTATCAGAATTTTCTGAGCCAAGGAGAAGCTCAGCAAGCTCATTATTTTCCTGGTCATTTAAAGTTTTAGCTGCCAATCCAGCAATAAGCTCCTCTTTGCGGTCTATTTTAAAGTTCATGTGTCTTCTCCTTTCCTAAGTCTAGCTCAGCTTTTAAGGCTATGAGGCCTCTTCTGGCATGAGTTTTAACAGTCCCAAGCGGGATCCTCAAGGCTAATGATGTTTCTTGATGACTCTTGCCTTGGATGTAGCAAAGTTCAAGTACCTGCCTTTGAGATTCTGAAAGCGAGGCCAGTGCCAATTGAATGGCAGTACTGGTTTCATTTTCTTCTAAACCCTGATGCGAGTTCTCTGAAGTAGATTGTTTAAACATAGTCTTCCATTTATATAGAATATTCTTTCTATTTTTTATCTGTTCGATCCTATTTAAAGCCATAGATCTGGCAAGGGTCAATAAATAAGTTAACTTAGAGCCCCTTTGCGAGTCATACTTATCGGACTTCCAGAATCGAAGGAAAACATCATGTGTAAGATCTTCTGCTGCAGCATGATCTCGCAAAAGACTATAAGCAAGTCGAAAAACTGCTGTTGAGTTTTTGTCGTAGGCATCCTTAAGCTCCTTGGAGCTCATTGCTGGCGCCATAGAACAAGCCGACAATGATTTATACCTACTGTCTAGCCATAAACCCCTTAAAAGACAGTATGGGGATATGACCTCAGAGGAAAGCACGACTTCAGAGATAGTGGCATAAGCCATAAGAAAGGAAGAATTAGCGTTCAGCACATAGACTTATTTGTAATACCGTTAGACAAGCCAATTGGATTCAAGCAAATACTTGATGAAAAATTAAATGAAAGAAATTAACTTTTCTAATAATCTATTTTAAGCAAGGTTACCAATACAAAAAGCATAGATTATTCGCTCATGTCTTCATAAAGTTAATTGAAAAGCAATAGATTCCATTTCAAATTTCGCTTAAAAAATTACTCTGTAATGACTTCTATCGATTAATTCTTTGTTATTGACATTAGAGATGATGGCAATTAATTCATCATTTGCTCCGATTCTTCCGTTATTATCATTGTCAACAAAGACCCCACATCCTTGGAAGGTTGAGTGATCCACATCAGAAACCAGGTATGAATGTCTTCCATTCACCTGTAACTGATCATTAGTAGGGTCAAAGTCAGTTATATGCGCAAAATCCTTTAAGCCATTATTTGAATAGAAATTAGCATTCTTATCACCTAGAACAAACATATCTGAACCTGTATTTCCAGTCATTTTATCGACCTCACTTTTATTGCTTGAAGATGAAGATCCAATAAGGACATCATTTTTATTCGATCCAAATAAATCATTAGATTCGTTGGTTCCTGTTATCGTATCCCCAGATATAAAATGGTCAGCGTTAATAGCTCCATTTGTATTACATTGTTCGACAGAGCTAGATACATGCTTTAAGGTAATCTGATTATGTATTTCTTGCTGAAGTTGGACTTTTGTTGAATTATCTATATCCGTAATATCTACTCTTTGATCTATAAATTGAAGAAATTCAATATCATTTAATGTGTCAATCCCATCATTATCTTGGACATTTCTTAGATCACTAACCTGAAAATCTTCCCCTTTTCTTGCAAAAGTGTATTCAGATAATTTACCTCCATAATAAGCGGTATCTACTCCTGTTCCTCCATCAATAAGATCATTACCATTGCCACCAGACAAATCGTCGTTACCATCCAATCCAAACAAACTATCGTCACCTCCAAGACCTAAAATATTATTGTTATTTTTGTCCCCACTAAATAAATCGTTGAACCTTGAGCCAATAGCATTAGCAAATCCGGTTAGAATAGATCTAATTTCAAATTCTCTTAAACGAGTAGAGAAATTACCATTCGCTAAGTTCATTTGAACCTGATCAGTTGCGCCTCTTACATCAACAGTGCTTCCATTTGATGCTTCTATTTGCTCAATACTATTTAAATTATCAAACTCGACTCCAATTGGCAAAGTTGTCTTGCTTAAACTTGTAGATAAAGCTTCAGTTGTTTCTTTATTGTCATCAAAAAAGCCACTAATTGAATGCCCAAAGAACTGCTTATGCAGACTAAAAATAGTTTTTGCTGTTTGATTTCCAATATTTGCAAGCCTTTCTAGGTCTGACCATGCTTTAACTGCTACTTCATCAATTATGTTTGTTCCCTTTAGTACACCATCGAAACTAAAAGTAATAGGCCCATCAATACTTCCATAATCTATCTTGTCATCATTTAAGCCACCTGAATAACTATCATTACCAGTACTGCCAATAAATATATCCGCCAATTGAGTTCCATTTATCAAATCATCACCTTTAGTACCATTAATATTAAGCATGAATACATCTTCCCTCAGTCCTGTAATGTTTGTATTTCTTTCTATGACATCAGATAGGCGAGTATTTTTTATCTCTTGAACTTCCTCAGCTGTAAATAATTTATTACCAGTATTCTCATACCAGAACCTATCTCCGTCTCTTATGGCTTCAAACTGTCTTGAAATTATCTTTGTGAAAACCTCTCCCAAGGAAGAACCTTCCAAATGATCTTCTGCTAGACCAGCAACATATAAATCAATGTTATTAATATCGCCATGGTATATTTCTTTCAATTTGTTAGACAATTCATTGTCACTAGTTATATCTTCAAAGCTTTCTATTCTTTCCAAGCCTAGTGATTCTCTAATATCGTTATAGTCTTCTAATCCATGGTCACGCCCTCTTTGAATATTTCTAGCACCTAAATCTAGAGCAGGGAATGCACCATTTACGAACCTAAGTATCCCTCTCATTGGGCATTTACTACCCTCAGGCGGTTTTGCAAAAAGAAAGTTTCTTAATCCATCTGTATATTGATTATCAATTTCCTGAGCTTGTTGTAATGTGGCACCTCTCAATACAACATCAATACCAGTTTGCTGTAAATGCTGAATATTAAAGAAGGCATCCTTTAATGCAAGATCACCTTCTGCAATTGTTGATCCATCAGCATTCCTTCTTGCAAGGTCATCTGAAACCATACTATGACCAAATCTATAAGCTGACGAAGCAAACTCATTAAATATTCCAGGGTTAATATCCTCTGAATAACCTTTATATTCACTAAGTCCACTATTCCCCAGTAAAGAAGGTAAAAACTCATCATAAGTAATATGCTGCAAGAGACCCATGACTTTAACTCTTGCTAATTGATAAATCTTTTCATCATTTAATTGTGGATTCTCATTAAATATCTCTTCTGCTATTCGATTGTGCTCAAGGACCCAAAGTGTTTGTAAAGAGCTTAAACCTGGGTTTTCTGTTGCCCTGCTATCTCCAGCAAGGAACTCCATTCCTTTGTTGCCTTGCCTCGTAGGCAATAGTCCATCTTTTCCGATTTTTAATTTCCCGTTTTCAAAAACTCTTAATTGATCTGCCTCATTCTGTGAAGCCCCATAAACTACAGATCCATCGAGAAAAGACGTAGTTAGATTTTGCTGTTGGCGTACACCTTTTTCATCCTGCACCCCAAAAGCTCTTGTAAAAAGAAAATGATTGCTTGGTGTTGAGACTGTTTGTGAGTAACTATCTGTGCCTATCACACCTAAGTCTTCACACCCTGGATGGTTATCCAGAAGTAATTGGTCATCCTCTGGAATCGCAATTGCGAACGACTCGCTGCCTGATCTTGTCCCAACAATATCGTGATCAATAAACTGTCCCCACATCCATACCATGTCTGTAAGTGTTCTTGCTTCTCGTAAATCTGTAGTTTGGTGAATTACTTTGTTGCTTATTTCCCTTGCATTCTTCCTATTACTCCCACCAGGTGAATTGACAGCATCTCCATAGTCGGTTCCTGCCATCCTTTGCTGTAAAACACCAGCACTTCCATAATTGACATTTTTCTGGTTATTACCAGAACCATCAAATCTAGAGTCAAGATCGTTTATTACGATCTGAGTCTTATCATTATTCCAAGTTGAAATGACATTATTAGGAGATTCAACTTTATCAGCTACTAATACACCTTTTTCTAATCCTTCCCATTGGCCATCTTTATTTATATTTACCTGTATTTTTTGTTCTGTTTCCCCTGCGGAGAAAAGAACCTCACCAAGATCAATATCTGTACCATCCAATCCGACTCCATCTAAACGGAAATGTACTTTTTGATCGATAGCAGTTTCACCTCTTCGATCAATCAGTAAAGTAAATGATTCGCCTTCTGTTTTCTCTATTAAGTTGCCTACTATATTAAAGGTTGTAAAAGCAGGTTTTCGACTTACGTTGATTTTGGCTTTAACTTTGCTTGTTATATCTCCATCAGACACTTCTAATTCAACCAATGATTCTCCATTAACATGACGATGGGTACGTAATAGAAAAGTTCCGTCGTCTAAATTCTCGAAGAATACACCTCCAGAAATCAACTTTACGTTTCCAATAGTTAAGTTACCTCCTTCAACATCTTTAACAGCTTTTAAAAGATCTTGATGATTTATGGTTGCAAATTCTGCTTGATTTGTATCAACATTGATAACAACACCAGTTCCTTCTGGTGCATCATTAACGGCAGCAAGTGAGAAAGATTGACTAGCTCCAATCTTGCCGCCTTTCTTATCAGTAACGAAGTATTTAAGATCGACTCTGCCATTGAAATCCTTGGCAGGAGTAAAGGTCCAAGTACCATTGCCATTATCACTCAGAGTTCCATCAGTAGCATTGAGACTGTTAATAGATAATTTGTCGCCATCAATATCCGTATATCCTTGAAGCAGATCCGATTCTTGAATAATGTAGGGAACGTCTTCAGTGCCATCAAC
>QCGF01000042.1 GCA_003278175.1 Prochlorococcus sp. AG-363-P15 | reverse complement strand
GCCTACTTATACCAGCGGTGAACTTTGCAAGCTCTTCAATTTGATTAACTACAAAAAATAATGATCCTTCTACCATACTAAAAGCAAAACTTGCTTGAATGAACCTTCCATAGTCAATTTCACCAGAGAAATATGGTATAGCCATAATAAGATATGGAAAGAAATTTCCTGCATAATTAATTGAACGCCTCATCACATCGATGATTACACGCCATATAATTAGAAGGTTAAAATTCTTTATTACTGCCATTAATCTTCTTTGAGTTTCTGCTGTTTCTGGCTCTTCGCCTGCATAGAAAGCTATTGATTCTGCATTGTCACGAACGTGTACTAAGCCGTATCTAAAATCAGCTTCATATCTCAATTGGTCAAAGTCAATTCTTACTAGATTTTTACCAGCTAATATTAAGATAGTGGTTGCAAATGTAGCATATGCAAAGAGGGACCATGTCAATGTTGTACTAATACTCCAAAGAATTAAAATATTCAATGAGAACGTTAAAAGAGCATCAAATACTCCCAGCGTAAAGGTGAGACTTTGGCCAGTAAACGCTCTTGTATCGTCTGTAATTCTTTGGTCAGGATTATCTACATCCGTTTCTTGCTCATCATTTGGATTGAGGAGATAGTAGGCTTTATTGTTCATATACTCGGAAATTAAACTTCTTGAAAGCCATTCCCTCCAAATAATGCCTAATTTATATGTAAAGAATATTTGTGAGACACGAATTGGTAGAGCTACAACAAAACAGCATGCATAAATTCCTAGTATTCTATAAAAGCCTTCCTCTTGTTTGCCCACTAAGGCATTGGTCAGATCTCTTGCTATAAAACCTATACCTGCATTTATACCATTAACAGCTAATAACATAAGAACTATTATTCCAAGTAATATCCAATGAACCCAACGTTTATTTCTTAGTTGCTGCCGCAAGCTGAAGAAACTTGTAGAGCCAATAATAAATAGCCCGGAAAAAAGCCAACCCCACCATGAACTCCAAATTTTTTGAATTGTTCCTACTACTCCTCCAAAGTATTTTTCAGTTAGTATTGGTTGGAATTGTTCTAGTACTTCTACAAGACCCGTTAGACAGACAAGAACCAGCCCGCCTACACAGAAAATCAGAGAAATTAATAGCCAGATGAATTGCCAGCCATTCCCTTGATCAAGGGGCAAGAAGAATGGCTGGGCTAAACGTCTTAGCTTGCTTAGATGAATATTCCAACCCTTTTGGTTGATTCCGATTCCATTTGTCATAGCAAGATTACTTCCATTGACTCAAGGAAGAAAAGAGCTTTGAACTTTTTATTCCATTTGGTTCCATAATCAAGCTTTATTGATACTGAAAGTTTAGAACTTCTGTTTACTTTACAAAAGCATTATGAAAATTGCACGAGGAACTCAGAGAAGTTTTGTGTTTTCTGAATGTACTAAACAATTTCTATTTGAGGAAATTAGGATTTCGTAGCATTATAAAGTGCATCTTGTTGATCCAATCCTTTATTCAAATTGAATGGCAAAATGAAAATACTTTTACCTTGAAATAAATACCAAAATTTTTCGTAAGCCAACTCTACTAATAAGGCACTTAAATAAATGAGAATTTATCGGTGGATGATTCTGGGCAAGAGCACTGCTTCAAGCGATTTAATTCCATTATTCAATACAAGTGATATCGTTGTTAATTGCTTTGATCATAGCTTCTTTTTCTAATGGTGGAATAGGAAGGCAAAGCAACTCATCAATCAGATCAATGCGCCATAAAACCTGACTTTTTGGTTGGTTTGGTATTTCAAGTTTGTAATGGATACCTTCTGCAAATAGCTTGGCCTGTGCCTCCAATTCTGATTTGGAAATACCTAAATATTCAAGTAGTTCGCTTGTGGAAAACCATGCTTTTGGATTTGTTATCCTCGGATCTTGAGATTTGCATTCCTTTTTTTCATTCATGGACATATTTTATTTATTTACCTAAGCATCCCTCTTGGAATGCAATAAGCAAGTAGTTACTCTAAACTAATTTTCTTAGATCAGTTTATCTTTATAGATTCCTAGATTATTACCGTTGGAATTTGTGGGTGGACTTGCTAGTCATATTATGCCTTATTTTTTACCCTGGTGGCCATGTCAGTGCTCGCCCTCCAATAACATGTACATGAAGGTGAAAGACAGTTTGGCCTGCTTCAGCGCCAGTATTGATAATAGTTCTCCACGCTTCAAGACCTTCTTTTTCAGCAATCTTGGCAGCCACTAGAAGCAAGTGCCCTAGTATTTGTGAATCTTTTTCTTGGGCTTCTCTAAGACTAGGAATCGCTTTATTTGGAATGATCAGAATGTGAACTGGTGCTTGTGGTTGAATATCCCTAAAGGCAAGACAAAGCTCATCCTTATAAACCTCATCACATGGAATGTTGCCATCAAGGATTTCACTAAAAATAGTTTTATCAGCCATGAAAATGTGTGTAGCTTTTTACTGACCCTAAAATTCTAGTCTTTCTGATCTATAACAATGTTTTTTTATGTAACTCATTTTTTGGGTCTTGTTGAATTATTTGCGTTCTTTCCTTCGCAGGGCTTTTATTTTGTACCTTCCAAAAGTTTATGATTGTAAAGACACTTTGAACGTTGACAAAAACTTTTACCCTTATTACTTACCCTTTGAACATAGGTAGTGTGGATTTAATGCAAGTATCTTCTTTCACTATTATCAGTTCAAAAAATGTCAATTAGATTCGTGTGCTACTTAAAAAATTGAAGCGGTAAAGATATTTATTTCAAGAGTTTATTTCTTTTGAAGAGAATGAACATCTTCACTACGGAAGCCATGTTCTTTTAATGCAATATCTAAGTCTGTTTTGTTAGTAACCCTATCAACGAAAAGAACTCCATTAAGGTGGTCAATTTCATGTTGAATACATCGTCCCATTAATCCATCAACATTCATTTTTTTTGGTCTGCCCATTTCATCTCTGAAGCTAATCTTGATTGAAGAAGGCCTGAGGACATCCAGATATACCTCAGGAATACTTAAACATCCTTCTTCATAGGTTTCGAGACTCGCACTTGTGGTAATGATTTCTGGATTAATAAGTACTAAAGGAGGATTAGTTGGGTTTTCTAAGTCAAGGTCAATGACTAAAAGTTGTTTATCAATTCCTACTTGAGGTGCTGCCAGTCCAATCCCTTTGGCTGAGTACATGCTTCTTAGCATGTCTTTGACCAATTCTCTGATTGATTCATCTACTTTGCTAATGCGACGAGCTGGCCTGCGTAAAACTTGATTACCAAGAGTATGGATTTGAAGTGGGGGATTTTCCAGAGGTTCCTTGGAAATGGCTATAGAAGCCTTGTTCTTTTCGGCAGTTCTTGCCAGTCCAGCAAAGCTTCGAGCCAAGGAATTTTTCTCAATCATTCAGACTATGAGTTTAAGCATTTGTGCAAACATCAGCCTGATTAATCGATGAAAGAGAATGAGAAGAAGCTTCAGCCATCTTCAAAACTACTGAAGCCTCTGGCTGCAGAATTAGCTCTCGGAGCGGTAACGACTCTTAAAGAACCACGCGTTCTTAATAGTTGGGTCCTTTGGTTGGAGCAAAGACCTGATGAAGGGGGAAGAACAACCGCTTTGATACGTCCATGGGGCCGTGCAGAACTAGCAGCCCAAGAGTTGACTCCTGCGCCAATAAATCTGCGAACAAGAGTTCATACCTATGGAGGTGGTTCTTTCGCAACTTCTTGTGATGGAGATATTTTGTTGCTTGCTTGGATTGATGATGTTGATGGATGCCTTTGGACTCAGTCCTGGCAGGGCTTGTCCTGTCTCAATAGAGATCAAGAAGTTTTGCTTAAGCCATCTCAATTGCCGAAAAGATTGTCTTGTAAAGATGACTATGCACTTGCTGATGGCTTTATTGATTCACTTAAGAAAAGATGGATAGGTGTAATGGAAAGAGATGGGAAAGACTTTTTAGTTAGTTTTGATTTAAATCAAGAAGTGCAAAGGCCAAGGATTCTTCATAGGCCAAAAGATTTTGCTGGTTATGCAGCACTTAGTCCTGATGGTCGTGAGCTGGTTTGGGTTGAGTGGCAGCAACCTTCAATGCCTTGGGATGCAAGTCAGCTTTGGTGGGGGAGAGTCAACAGTGCAGGAGAAATTGCAGAAAGGAAATTAATAGCAGGCAACTTGTCAGAAACAGTTGAAAAAACGTCCGTTTTTCAACCAATATGGCTGTCAGGTGGAGAGCTTTTAGTTACTGAAGACCGTAGTGGTTGGTGGAATTTGATGATGCTTGATACAAAGATTGATCAATCTGATATTCCTGTTTGGCGTCGAATTTGGCCCATGGAATCCGAAACAGCTTTACCACAATGGGTTTATGGAATGTCGACTACATCTCCAGCTGGCGAGAAAATTATTAGTGCTTCTTGTAAAAACGGGTGTTGGCGAATCAATCTTCTCACTTGTGATGGATCTATATGTGAGTTTGAACAACCTTTTGATGATTTGGCTGGCATACATGCTGAGAACAATCGGGTGGTTGCTATTGCCAGCAATTGTTTAAAAGAGCCTGGGTTGTTAGAAATTGACTTGAGTATTGGCAGTTGGAGTCATACAGCAGTTAGAAAGCCTGTTATAGAAGAAGATCAAATTAGTGTTCCTGAGTCTTTTTGGTTTGAGGGCTTTCGGGGGGCGTTGACTCATGGGTGGTATTACCCGCCTGTGAATTCCAATGGTGATGCCGCGCCACTTTTAGTTAAGAGTCATAGTGGTCCAACTGGCATGGCTAAATCAGGTTTAAACCTTGGCATTCAGTTTTGGACTTCAAGAGGTTGGGGCGTTGCAGATGTGAATTATGGAGGTTCAACTGGATTTGGACGTGCATATAGAGAACGTTTGAAAGGAGGTTGGGGGGAAGTAGATGTTTTTGACTGTTCGGCGGCAGCGAAGTTTTTAGTTGCATCCGGAAGAGCAGCAAGTGATTTCATAGCAATTGAGGGAGGAAGTGCTGGTGGTTTCACAACTTTGGCTTGTTTATGTTTCACGGATGTATTTCGTGTTGGGGCATGTCGCTACGCAGTAACTGATCTTCAAGCAATGGCTAAAGATACTCACCGCTTTGAATCTGGTTATCTGGATTATCTTTTGGGCTCTTGGTCTGAGGCCCGTCAAAAATATCTAGATCGATCACCTTTGAATAATGTTCAAAAAATTACTTGCCCTGTGATTTTCTTTCAGGGCATGAAAGATAAGGTTGTTTCTCCTGAGCAGACCGAAAAAATTGCTGCTGTCTTAAGAAAGCAAAATATTCCAGTTGAAGTTCAGACTTTTCCAGATGAAGGCCATGGTTTTCGTGATGGCAGCGTTAGGGTTGAGGTTCTAGAAGCAACTGAAAAATTTTTTCGAAAACACTTAGGTCTTTAACTGTTCGCTTTAAGAAAAGCAATTGTTGAAATTAGCTCATCTATGAAATCATCAATTTCTTTAAGCGTTGTTGTGAAACTAATGCTTGCTCTTGCTGTCGCTTCTAATCCGTAATGACGATGCAGAGGCTGACAGCAATGGTGTCCACTGCGTATACATATCCCACTCGTATCTAATAAAGCAGCTATATCATTTGCATGAACCCCTTTTACCTTGAATGTTGCTAATGCTCCTCGGTTTGGTTGTTTCTCATAGCTTGGACCAAGTATGTAAACACCTTCAATAAGGTTTAATTTCCTAAGAAGATGCTCAGTTATTTTTTTTTCCCAAACGTGAATATTTTCTATTCCAATCTCTTGTAGATATTGCATGGCGGCCCCCATGCCAATAGCTTCGCCAATTGCAGGAGTTCCTGCTTCAAATTTATAAGGTAATTCGGCCCATGTACTTTTTTCTAGGAAAACCTCTTGAATCATTTCTCC
>QCGF01000041.1 GCA_003278175.1 Prochlorococcus sp. AG-363-P15 | reverse complement strand
GTTTAAAATCCTTTTCCTGAAGAAGCCTTGTCAGGCAATGACTTCTCGTCGCTATTAGTAATACTGTTCAATTGTTTTTTAAAAATCCATACAATCAACAAAATCAAAACAATGAGGAAAATACTCATTGTCCAGACCACCACAGTAGTAGTGGAAGACATCTTACTTAGATTTAGTGCTTGAGAGAAAGAGGCATCCATTACATTTTTTCTGTGGATTAATCTGCAAACTATTCAAGCGCATTTATATA
Organism: Prochlorococcus sp. AG-363-P15; assembly: GCA_003278175.1. Classification (GTDB taxonomy): domain Bacteria; phylum Cyanobacteriota; class Cyanobacteriia; order PCC-6307; family Cyanobiaceae; genus AG-363-K07. The sequence continues at coordinate 6,031 of QCGF01000041.1, read as the reverse complement.
ACCCAAAGCAAAAGTAGAAGGTTGATCCTATTTCCATAAGAATCAAGGAGACTTAATGGTCTTAATTACTGGAGACTGAGTTTCCTGCAGCTCAGTAGGAATTTCGAGACCAAAACCTTCGAGCAATTTCTTAAGAAGTTCCTTGTCTTCTTCTGTTTTTTTCTTTGGATCATTAAAAATTTGTTTAGTCGAGAGAAGCCATCCAGCGCAAAGAAATACTGACAAGACAAAGCCAAAAGGGAAGACGTATAAAGGCGAGAGCCAGCTTTCCATTAATATTGGGTAAGCAATGACATTATCTTTTCATCAATTACAATAAAAGCCAGCATATATTAACAATAGTAGAAGAATTAAAGTTTATGGCGCATTAGTTGCTCTACAAAGTCCTAGAACTGTTTCAAATAGGAAAGCAATAGAAATTGGCGTTTATTTCTTTATCTCAAATTATTAAATGATCAGATGGTAATTTCGTCATGAGGGAAAGCTAGATAATATTGTTCAGAAAGAGCTCGAAACAAATCTATTCATAACCAACCAGGTATTCTTAAACATAATTAATAAGTTTAACTAATTAGCGAGAATTAAAAATAAAATGTCTGAAAATAAATCAGCAAAATAAAGATCAGCCAAAGTACGCATTGTAATATATTTTACCAAAAAAAATCTCTTTAGGCTATAGATTGGAACGAAATTGCTAAGATTCAATGAGTTACGAACCTGGAAGTCCTGAATGCAGGTCTTTGATTGAAGCTAAAGAAAATATTCTAAATGCCATGAAAGCATTAGGAAGTTTCAATGAAACAAATAATGCCCGAAATCAATTACTTGAAATTTATAATGAACTTGAAGGAATGCATGAGTTGAGAAGAATGAAAGAAAATAGCAATCTATAATAAATCTGATAGAATCAGGAATTAAATTGAATATATATCATTTTTTCTTTTTTAGTTCATCATTCAAAGGAGTAATTGCTGCATCTCTAGATACTAGAAGGAGTTGAGTTAGCCTAGTTATAACTCCATCACCAAAACCAATAGATGTTAATTTTTGAAATTCCTTTAAATATAACGCCTCAAGTTGTTGGATGAGCTCATTACAAACCATGCATTCTGCTTCTCTCTGCTCATCTCCATAGATTCTTCCCATCGCTACAAGATCGCATCTGTTTCAGATTCTATTGCCAATAAAGAGTATGAGTTGATTTAGACACAAAATCAATTTTATAAATATATCAGCTAAAAAAACTCAAAATATTCATGCAAAATTTGATCGATTAGTAATTCATAGTAAAGTTATTCTAATCATACTGTCAAAATCTTTAATAAAGGAATGTCTATCAAAACCAAATAATTTAATCATCGATTAAATTATTTGCCTTAAAACAAATTAAATAATAATTTATAGTTTCGAAATAATCTAATAAAAAAATACCGTGCATAATGTTTTGGTATCAAGATCTATATCACTAATAGCTGAGAGTGTATATATATTTAAAAAAAATCTAGGCAATGATTAACCAAACCGAAACCTCTGTAGATTCTCTAGGTATAGAACCAATGGAAATATTTGGGTTCTCAACTCAAGAAGAGCTAGATTTTGCATTAATACCTTTGATGCAAGAAATAAATGAATTAACAGAAGACTAGAACAACATAAAATATCGATTATCGTTATATTGAGTTCGGCACAATTATTTATCTTAAGAAATTAGCAGGTATCTACTCCAATATTGATTACCGAAAAACCACACTAAGAAACATCCAAGTGATAAGAATGGACCAAATGGTAATACTTGCAAGGGTTTAATTCTTCCTGCAATCAAAGCTATTGCAAGCAAGGTACCAGAAATAATAAACGCTAGCATTATAGCAAGTATCATCCCTTTAACTCCAAGCCAAGAGCCAATTAAAGCAACAAATTTTGAATCTCCATGACCTAAAGCCTTCTTCCCTAAAAGAAATCTGGACAAGCTTAATAATAATTCAAAAGAAAAATAACCTATACTTATAGCTAATATACGATCATATAGTAAATACAATATTGAGGTGTCTATGCAAATAGTGGCTACGAGAAAACTGACAAGTAAGCCTAATAAAATACCTGGTTTGCAAACAATGTCAGGAAGCAAAAGAGTGTGAATATCTATTAGAGTTAATAAAAGAAGAATAGAAGCCAAAACCCAACCAGATAATAGAATAACTATTTCTGGTGGATTTGAAGCAATAGTTGGGGAAGCAAAGATACAAGAAACAAATAAGCAAGAACTGAAGACTTCAACGAAAGCAAACTTAAGATTGGATATTTTGTTAATACCTGTGTTTTGAACTGCAAACAATGAGGAAGTCAATGTAGAAATCATTTCTTTCCAAGTCAATTGATCACAAAAAAGAATTGAGGTATTGCTTAAATGAGAACCTCCATTTTTATCTATAAGGTTAAGTGCGATTTTTTTTATATATTTACCAGTGACAATTCCCATTACACTTGAAATAGATAACCATAGGAATAACTTACTTGAATCCACAAGGGCGAAGATATAAAAAGAATTACCCATCCTAAAAGTATTTACCTAGTAATCTTTCTAAAGCCTTAATTATTTTATCATAGTTTTTTTTTAAGTAGCATAGCAATGACATATAAAGTTATTAAAAACACTATATCTTTAGTCCTAAAGAAATAATGTTAACCCAAATATTGATAAAAGTTACTTAGCAAAAGTAATTTAAATTTTACTTTTTTGCTTTAGATATGATGTAAATTCTAATGATAAGAATAAGTCTATGGTTTTTAAAACAGTCTAAATAAAAAAACTAACAGAGTTCTATCAAAAAATAAAACAATCTTAAATGGAGAACAAATTGATATCGATGGGCAAAGTCTAGATTTAGAGTAGTAATAATTGATTACTATAAAGGAAGCCAAATGACATCAGAGCTAGTCAATTCGAACATCTGCCTTGGTTTTATTGGTTTGGGATCAATTGGTTTACCAATAGCATCAAACCTAGTCAAGGCGGGGTTCCGACTAAGAGTCCATACAAGGAGTCGCAAAGCAGAGTTAAGCAATTATCTAATAGGTGCAGTGCGATGTCCAACTCCTCAAGAAACAGCAAAAGGCTGCGACCTTCTGCTGATTTGTGTCACTGATGATGATGCTGTGGAAAGCGTTCTTTTTGGTGCAAATGGTGCACAAAATAGCCTTAAGACTGGAGCAATAGTTATTGATCTATCTACTATTAGCCCCGAAAAAGCCAAGCAGTTTGCAAAGAAACTTTCCATAAAAGGAATTACATATCTAGATGCACCTGTGACAGGTGGGACAGAAGGAGCGAAAGAAGGTACGCTCTCTATTTTTCTAGGTGGAAATAAAAGACAGTTAAAAGAAATTGAGCCAATATTAAAATTTATAGGAACTTCATTTTATCCTTTTGGTAGTGTCGGGAAAGGACAAGAAGTGAAGGCTATAAACCAAGTTTTAGTTGCCGGTACTTATGCTGCTGTCGCAGAAGGCATTTCCCTAGGTGAATGCTTTAACTTGCCGATGGATATGCTTATCGAGGCTTTGCAAAAAGGAGCTGCAAGTTCATGGGCTCTAAAACATCGGTCAAAAGCAATGATTAAGAATGAATATCCATTGGGATTTAAACTAAGTTTACATCATAAAGACTTATGTATTGCTTTAAATGCGGCAAAAGAAGCAGGATTAGAACTTCCAATAAGTAATAGAGTAAAAGAAATGGAAGAAGAACTCATAACCAAAGGACATGAAGGTGAGGATATATCTGTTTTGAAAAGATTCATCAGCTAAATAAATTATCTATTATATACATGCTATTGCTACACCAAAAAAAGTTATTAAAGAATAAATAATGCTCATTTTATTAATCTTATCTCCTTCAAACCTGGCAAAAAATAGAGAAATAATTGGAGAACAACTTAGCAAGGTCCAACCAACACCGATAGGTAAAGTTAAGAAAACAGTTTGCTGAAATAATATTCCAAAGTTAGTACCTAATGCTGTTGCCAATAATAGCTTAAACTTATCTTGAAAAGGAATATTCTTCAAGGTATAAACAAAGTTAATTTTATTAGTTATCAATAAGACTGTTAATGCACCTAACAATCTTATTTCAGTTGTCTGCAAGGGTGAGAGATCAGTATTTATGAGAACATGCCTTGATAAAATAGCTCCTACAACTGCCAGAATTACTGACAGGGAAGCTAGTCCATAGCCTAATAAACTCGAATAATATCTAGACGGCTCTTGAGGAAATGAAGAGTCCTTTTGATTTGCAATAAGAACCAAAGAGATAGTAACAAGTAGGGCTCCCAGAAAATTTTTAATCGATAAAGATTCTCCTATAAATAATGCTCCAAATAGATTTGCCACAATAGGCGAGACTGCTTCAACTGAAAGTGTTCTTCTTGTTCCAATTCTTTTCAAGGCAGAGATATACAGTGAGTCTCCAAGTGCAATCCCAATAACACCACTTGTTAAAAGTATTGCAACTGATCTAATTTGAAAGTTCCAACCTATTGAGTAGACAACAGGTAAAAAGATTAATGTTGCCAAAAAGGTTTTAATCAGATTAATTTGATGCGAAGAAAAATATCTTGTTTCTGAACGCCAAATAAAACACGCACTAGTCCATGAAAAAGCAGCGGCAATTGCAGCAACTACTCCTAGAAGCATTTTTAGTGATCTAACCTCATAATTAAGAACTAAACAAAGCCAATAATAAGGCTATATCTTTTAAATTAAAAAACACGTTTTTTTTTTAAAAGCCAATATTCTAATAATGCATAAAAAAATATCAAAAAATTCTTGGCAGGAAAGTACATATATATATATATACTTATTTAAAATGAAAGCCATATGGTCTTTCCTATTCTATATCCTTAATTTAAAGCCGCTGTTGGAAATATATAAAAGGTGTAATAGAATTATAATATTTTCATAGGCAAATAATATTGTCAAGTTAAAGATTATTTATCTATAGTCGACGATAGATGGTCTTAATTGAAGGTCTATTTATTTTTGGTGGTATAGATCCATATCCAATGAAAATAAGTCCAATAATATTTTCTTGTGTAGAGTCAATGCCTGCAATTCTATAAGTATTTTCATTGTTAATTATTTTTCCAGTTGACCATTTACTTCCTATACCTTTACTAGTGAGAAAAAGAGAAAGATTCTGGATTGCACAGGCACAAGCAGCATAATCTTCTGACATGGTTTTTAGGTCTGAGGCTAAAACCTGGCTAACTACCAGTAAGTGAGAGGGGTTGAGAAACTTCTCATAAAGCTTTTCAATAATCTTTTGATCTATTTTTTTATTACCAAATTTAATTTCTAATGCAAGCTTTGCAAGTAACTCTCTGTGCTCTTGGCTAACGCTAGTAAACCGCCATGGGAATGTGAGGTGGTGACATGGGGCATAATTGGCAGCTTGTATTGCCTGCTCTATAAATTCCTCAGACACCTTTATCTTACTAAATACTTGTATAGTTCTACGAGATCTTATTGCAGTTTTTAAATCCATGGATCGAGACATCCTATTTTCTAGGATTCATACATAAGCTAATACAGTAAGGCTTCAGTTCAAATTGATCTCAAAATGAATATTAACTTAAAACCCAGAAAAAGAATAGAATGATTCAGAACTACTAAGATTAGAGAAAATCCAAGACTTAAAGCATGAGAACGGTAATAATGAAAGTAATATCTTCAAAGCAATTTAAAAAATTATTCTCCATAGCCTTTTAACGAATGATGAAACTAATTTTTCTTATTGCTTTTTTGTATCTCTTTTGGGAATTTATGAATAGAGCCAGTGTAAAAGCAGAAGACAGAACAGAACCAGACAAAGTTCCTGGACTTATTGAATTTATCAAAAGCATTGCGAGTACATCAAGTATTCCTGCAGAGAAAACGGTAGTTGACATAGAGCCATTAATTTCAGATCAAACAATTGGAATAGAAAAACCAACCCCAAAAGAAATACCTGAGGTCTCTATTGACCCTCAAGTCT
>QCGF01000040.1 GCA_003278175.1 Prochlorococcus sp. AG-363-P15 | reverse complement strand
ACCAACAAACAAATCTGCAAATAGCACAAATATCCAATATTTTTTTAATTTTTCAAATTCAAAAGGTCAACACATGGCGTCTAATATTATAAAGTTATGTCATGCAAGAAAAATATGCCATCTAAATATAAAACATAAGAATTCGAATGACAAAGCTAAGACTCCAAAAAATCATTGCGAATGCAGGGATTTGCTCAAGACGAAAGGCCGAACTCTTGCTAGCTCAAGAACGTGTAACAATCAATGGTGAAACTGCCAAAATTGGAGACAAAGCTGATCCAGATTTAGATCATATACTTGTCGACGAATGTCCAGTAGTTAATAGATTTGAGCCAAAACTTATACTTCTTAATAAGCCTTTAGGTGTTGTTAGCACATGCAGTGATCCATATGGAAGAGCTACTATTTTAGAACTACTCCCCTCAAATCTCCGCAAAGGAATGCATCCTGTAGGAAGGTTAGATTTCAATAGTAGAGGTGCAATGCTAATAACAAATCAGGGAAAATTAACACTGCAATTAACACATCCTCGTTACTCACATAACAAAACATATAGTGTCTTGGTCATGGGGGTCCCATCAGAAGCGACCCTTAACAAATGGAGGCGAGGTGTATTACTTGACAGCAAAATGACTCTAAGGGCATCTGTAAAGCTATTAAGCTCAGAAAAAAATCAAAGTCTACTTAAAATAATCATCAGAGAAGGAAGGAATAGGCAAATCCGGAGGATGGCCCAAAAGCTTGGGCACCCAGTAATTGATCTCCAACGCACCGCCATTGGAAGCATTCAACTAAATGGCCTAAGAGAAGGCGATTGGCGTAGAATAAAACTTTCAGAACTTAAGTTAATTGAATGTTCTTCAAGATAAATTCCTTAAAATAATGAGAACAAAGCCACTTTGGTCAAGGTCAAAAGATTCATCGAAAGAGACTAATAAAGGTACTCTCAAAGATTCTAAAAGATTATTTTTAGAATCATGCAAGATTTTAAAACAGCGTAGGGAGGAATATGGAATTACCAGGAATCAACTTGCTAAAAAGACAAGAATTACCACCACAGTTTTAGAGGCAATTGAGAATGGCTGGACCAATAAGCTTCCAGAGAAGGCATATCTTTGTTCCATGTTAAGCATGCTTGAATTGGAACTAGATCTTGAAAGAAATAGCCTGGACGGCATCTTGAAAGGGAGCAAAGATCATGACAAGAAAACTCTTTTAAGTACATTTAATCCAGGCAAATTAGAAATCCTTAGCTCTTGGCAAGGCAGCTTATTGTATGTAATCATTATGCTTATTAGTATTCATACTTTAAATCAACAGCAAAGATATATGACAAAGCTAAATAGTCAAACAATTCAACCTATCGTTTCCGACAGTGAAAGCATAGGGGAGTCAACTAAAAAAGAGATTGAGAATATATCCACTAGAAACTTGCTAGGCAAAAGTGAGATCAAGAAGAAACAGGATTCAAGCTGGGTTAATTTAATACTTGGTAAATTTAAAAAGAAAGAAAGCTTTGCACTACTAGAGCTAAACCTCAACAAAGAGAGCAAGGTATCAATAAAAAGTGGGCGTGACTATCAAACTACTATCAATAAAGTTAAGGGATACCTAAATTTAAGGCTATTATCACCTGTAGAGATTCAAATCCAGCCACCTCCAAGTAAGAAAGATCTAATTAAGTGGAATGGCAAGAACTATGCACCATTAGATGAAGAGAATGGCCTCTACAAATTGACTATGTTCAATTGAAGAAGCATTCAGCTCCACTTGAAGATCTTCCCCAAAAGATTCCTCTTTCACCAAAGTCACCTAAACCTTTCTCAAGAGCCTGGCCTAAACCATGCATTCGCCAATTCCAATTATTTTGAGTTGTTCCAGGTGTATTAAACCTCGCCGAGTTGTCTAAGCAAAGCAAGTCCTGTATAGGCGCTACTACGAGTTTAGCTTGTGTTCTTAATCCCATTTCAAGAATCTTCATTACAGGCATTTCAAATGAATTTTCAATCTTCTGGCCAATAAAGTCCTTGGTTTCTTTATCTAACGAATGCCACCAACCAAGTGTTGTTGGATTGTCATGAGTGCCTGTATAAACAACCCAGCCAACTCCCTTAATATTTTCAGGTAGATAAGGGTTATTAATATCGCCATCAAAGGCAAACTGAAGAATCTTCATCCCAGGCAATTCAAAATCATCTCGAAGCTGTTCAACCTCTGGTGTAATGATCCCTAAATCTTCTGCAACCAAAGGGAGCTCACCGCCACAATCATTTTTTAAAAGCCGAAGCAATTCCGAACCAGGGGAAGCTTTCCATATTCCTTCTTGCGCTGTGTTTTTATTGCCTGGAACTGACCAAAAAGATTCAAAAGCACGAAAGTGATCAAGCCTTAATAAGTCAACTTGCTCCAAGTGTCGAGCAACTCGACTTCTCCACCAATGGAAATGAGTAACTTGATGGCGATTCCAGGAATAAACAGGAGTCCCCCATAGTTGACCTGTGGACGAAAAATAATCAGGTGGAACACCGCTTTGGTTAGCTAGTTCACCTCCAGGAAGGATAGAAAAAAGGGGCCTGTTACTCCAAACATCGGCACTATCTCTGGAGACATAGAAAGGCAAGTCGCCGAAAAGCAAAACTCCCAGTTCACTAGCTAATTTCTTGAGCGATCTCCATTGCCTATCTAACTGCCACTGCAACAATCGATGTTCTAGCAGCTGCTTTTGATGTTTTCTTCTCCAAAAATGTAATGAGATGGGATTCCGGTCGGAAAAAGCTTTTGGCCAGTTCCACCAAGGCAAACCTTGGAATTGTCGGCGAAGTTCCATAAACAGGACATGATCATCCAGCCAAAACTGCTTTGAACACCAACATTTGAATTCTCTATGCCGCTCATCACTTTGATTAATCCATGCTTCTCTTAAAAAAGAACCTAATTTCTGACTTCTTTCTTCAGCTAAGCGAAAATTGACTACAGACATACTTGATTCATTGGATCCAGGCAGTTCATCAATAACTGATGAAGACAGAAATCCTTCTTTAACTAAATCAGCAGCATCAAGGAAGCTTGGATTAAAAGCAAAACTAGAAGGTGAGCTATATGGCGAGCCGGTTGAATCGCATGGGGCCAAAGGTAAAAACTGCCAAACACCAATCCCATTTTTTGCCAAGGATTTAACCCAATCTCTTGCAGGCTCGCCAAAGCCTCCGCAAACAGGGCTAATTGGCAAGGCAGATGGATGTAGCAATACCCCTATAGAACGAGCTGTTTTTTGACAGGGCTTAGACATCAAGGGAACAAAAGGGAAAAGAAAATGCAACATTAATCTCATCTATAGCAACAGAAAGATCTATAGAAGTGATATCAATTCCCTTATAAGGACATCCTAATAAAATCAATGCCAAGATTAAATTTCAGCAGAGGCATGGCCCCAAAAAACTCTATGTATATATCTGTACATTGCTCTTCATGAGTCTCTGAGTCAAAGAAAAGTCTCAAGAAATAATAATCTTATAACCTATAGTTAATATCATTTCATCTTGTCTATAGATCTTCTCTATGATTACGCTCACGACAAAGGTCATAGTTCTCAAGCTAGAATTAGGCCAAAAAAATATTAGGACGAATCTAAGATCTAATTAATGATCAGAGAAAACGATACTAATAAAAAAACAAGGGATCGAAGTAAATCCTTTTTAGGTGATTTCCCGGAGAGGGCTTTGCATCGCCTAGGAGCAACCTTAGGGGGGGTGTGGATAAGTAGTTTAATCATCAATTTACTATGGCCACTACCTGACCAGATCTCAACTAGTAGAACTTCAATCAATCAGCAATTAAAATCAGCTCAAGTTCCTAAGACTCCAGTATCAATATTAGTGGCACATGAACAAAAAAGTACTCTAGGCCTTGTATTGATAAAGTTATACCCCAATGAACCAATTCAAGTCCTACAGTTACCAGTAAACATTAAAATATACCTAGAAGAAAATAATAATATTGCGACCTTAAATCATATATATGAAGAAGGAGGTATTGAATTTAGTTCACAAGTCATAGCTAAAGCACTTAATCTTCAAAAGGCGGAACCACAACGTTATCTAATTGCAAAGCCAGGAATCGTAAGAAATATGGTCGATTCTCTAGGAGGCATAAGTATAAAGAGAAGTAAAAATGGCAACATAATTTCAACTGATCCATATATAACAATGAATTCACCTTATGCTCCTTTAAAGATCAATGGGACAAAGGCAGAGGAGCTATTATTTGATCAAAAAGGCAGCAAAGACTATAAAGACCTTAGAAAAAATAGGCAAGCTATATTAATAGGCTTCTGGGAAAAGGTAAAAAGATCTAGTAACTCTAAAAAGATTTCAGATTTAACAGCAGAAATCATGAATCAATCCAGTTCGAATCTAACAAGAAGAGAAATAACAAGTCTTGCCTTATCAGCAATTCAGAGTAATAAACCTCCTTTATTAAGGTATTTACCGTGATCATCTAGAACTCCATATTGTACACATCAAATCAGAATATCTCATTAGAGATATTCTGATTTTCAACAAGAATGAAGCATGCAGATCAAAGCTAAAAACACAACATTAGTCTTCATAAAAACTACTATCTCCTGAAACACGATGTTTAGAGAATTTGAGAAATTTTAAAAAGAAATGGTGGTTGGTGGGATGTGGCGGTTGCCCTGCCTCATCAATAGAAAGACTCCCACTTTAAGGAAGTCCATCTAGCCTCCGATCATTTAATTCCAACTTCCTACAAATCAAATGATTACAACAAGAGGAATTCGAAAAAAACCTAATAGTTTCATAAGCCGAGCCGATTCCTAAAACTCCTTCCATATAAGTTTGTTCAGCCAACCAAATGCCCCAAGAACATCTAACCACCTTTCCCCATAAGGTCTATGAATAGTCAACGCATCTCCCAGAAGATGAGTCAAGCCTTCTTCTACAAGTAAAGAGTTAAGTCCATCTCTGGGTTCTCTAAACATGAGAATTCAATCAAGCTTCCACCCCAAACATTAGAACTTTATTGAGAAACGGATCTCACCTCTTGATCAGAAACACCTCTAGCCCCAATCAGAAAGAGACCTTTTCAAATTCATGAGCAAATCTTCATGAGATAAAAGATTTTGGAGAGGTGCCTATACAGCATTACGATTGGTGGAGAGCAATTATTGCTAGCGGGCACCGTGACACGTTTTCAGACAGTAGCTCGCTCTGAAGAGAAGAGCCTCTCTCTAGACACATCCAGACTTCGCTTATTCAGTGGAACTTCCAATCCTTCACTGGCAAAAGAGATTGCAACTTATCTAGGGACTACTGATGGAGCACTTGTTTGTAAAAGATTTGCAGATGGCGAACTTTATGTGCAAATTCAGCAATCAATCAGAGGATGTGATGTTTTCTTAATTCAACCCACTTGTGCTCCAGTGAATGACAATCTCATGGAGCTAATGATCATGGTAGATGCATGCAAACGTGCATCCGCAAGACAGATAACAGCAGTCATTCCTTATTACGGATATGCAAGAGCAGACCGCAAAACAGCAGGAAGAGAGTCTATAACCGCAAAGCTAACTGCAAATGTTCTTGTTAAGTCAGGGGTAGATCGAGTTCTGGCGATGGATTTACATTCAGCGCAAATCCAAGGTTACTTTGATATTCCATGTGACCATATATATGGATCACCTGTCTTAGTGAACTACCTAGCAAACAGAAAGCTTGGAGAAATAGTAGTTGTTTCGCCAGATGTCGGAGGGGTTGCTAGGGCAAGAGCATTTGCAAAACAAATGAAAGATGCACCACTAGCAATAATTGACAAGCGCAGGTCAGCTCACAATGTATCCCAAAGTCTGACTGTAATAGGAGATGTAGCAGGCAAAACTGCCATCCTTATTGATGACATGATTGATACAGGAGGCACCATTTGTGCCGGGGCAGAGCTTCTCCGTAAGGAAGGTGCAAAGCGTGTCATTGCTTGTGCTTCACATGCAGTTTTTTCACCTCCTGCCATTGAACGTTTGTCCTCAAAAGGTCTTTTTGAGAAAGTCATTGTTACCAACAGTATTCCTGTAAAGCAACAAGATTATTTCCCACAGCTAGAAGTTTTATCAGTTGCAAATATGTTAGGTGAGGCTATCTGGCGAATCCACGAAGAAAGCTCAATAAGCTCAATGTTTAGATAGTAATCTCAGTTAAAGTTGATGATTTCTTGATGAACTCTAAATATCATTCAGAAATGATTAGGTCAATGACTTCACGAGTATTTGACGAAAGATTCGCCTTGGAAATCTTAAT
>QCGF01000039.1 GCA_003278175.1 Prochlorococcus sp. AG-363-P15 | reverse complement strand
CTTGCACTCGAGCAGAGTCAACATTTTCTTCAGGTTCTTGCCCCCGTTGCCATTTGTCTACACGAAACGAAGACTCTTCTGGCCACTCATCTGTCTCAGAATTCTGCCGAGAACCTTCAAAAGAAGAATAATCGCTCTTTGTGTTCTTAGGAGCTCTCCTCGAAATTGCATCCAAAGGCCTCTTCTTACTTGCAGCAAAGGTCTGCGAATCATCCGACTGCCAAGGCTCCATCCAATCATCCTCATCTTCAAGAAACCAGTCAAGCTTGTCTCCGACCCATCGTCCAACTTTATCCAAACTTGAGGCTGAAAGACGAGTTGAATGGGACCTACGCACTCCTGGACGAGTCCCGGCTACACCATCAACAACTTGAAGGCCTGTCTCAATCAATTTGTCAACACGACGTTCTAGAGGCTGCTTAAAAACCTGTCGTCTTTGTTGTCTTGCTCGATTTGAAGCCATATAAAAACTAGCGCCGCCTACTGCGCAACCAATGCTCCCTTTGCCAACCAATTAAAGCAATCGAGAAACCACTGAGCTCAAGCACGAATAAAAACAAATCCACTTCAATCCTCCTTTGAAGCAGGCTCATAAATCAATAAGCAGCTGGCATGCCAACCACCTCCATGGTAAGTGTTACAACACTGCCGACACGCCGCACCTCGAACAAACCGCTTATAAGGGAAGCGAAGACCACAAGAAGGGCATACAGCAATCCACTTTGGCCGATTAATAGGCACAGGAAATTCGTGCCGAACACTCACCTGAAATCTCGTTTGTGCAGTATTAATTGCCTTCATCCGAGCATGAAAATTTGGACCATGACCTTCTCTAACGCATAGGACCAAATCAATCCATGCATGAATCATTTCATGGCAAAGAGTACTTTCTATAGCAATTTGTGGCAGATTTTCCAAAACCGGTTTGGACAAAACAATCTCAGAGCCACACCTAACACCAAATTTTGTCTGACTACGGTAAAAGCCAGCTGTCTTTCGTAATCGGCCATCACTCCATTTGACAGTCACGATTGGCTTCAAGCCCGACGTGAGAGCCTCATCGAAGTATTTTCGATTCAAATTATGAAAAAGCGGCAACAACGGAACCAATGGCATTAACTAATTTTTGGCATCTACATTGCCATTGCTTAGGTATTGGAAGTTTGGCGAAAAATTACTAACTCGGAAAGGATCTCGTTTCTTCAGTTAATAAGTCAGAATCACTTATCAATTGCATTCAGGAAATGGATGGGGCTCTAGTAAAAGAAATCGGATTCAAAGCTCTCCTAGTAGGAGCAGGGGGTCTGGTGGTCTTCTGGACATTTAACGCCATCAAACTGGTAATAGGTGCAAGAGGGATCAACCCACTCGTCAAAAAATTCTTCAATCAAATAGCCGAAGGCAGAATTGATGCTGCCTACCTTCTAACATCAAAAAATTATCGTCAACATGTAAGCAGACAAGACTTCTTAAAATTCTTGGCTGGTTTACAGCTCAATCGCTATAGAAATCTCAAATCAGGACGTCCCCGAATAGAAGATAAGCAAATTATCCTCACCTTGAAATTGAAATCAGAAGATAAGCAAAGTGAGTTGCCTTTAGACTTTACCTTCAAGAAAATCGAAGAAAGTTGGAAAATAGATCGAATAGTAAAGGTTTAAATCTCAGAAATAAGTACTAGAGGTATCCAGGTGTCGCTATCTTTAACTCAAATATCTCAACGTGCATCTGAGTTACGCAATCTTCTAAACAAAGCTGGGCATGCTTATTACGTGCTTGACACTCCATTTATAGAGGATGTCGTATATGACAAGCTTTATAGAGAACTAATAGATATTGAAAAGAAACACCCAGAGTTCGTTACCGCTGATAGCCCATCTCAAAGACTAGGAGGAGAACCAGCAAAAGAATTTGTCACTATTAAGCATCGATTTCCATTATTAAGCCTAGACAATGCATTCAATGTTGATGAGTTAAATCTTTGGCATCAAAAGACAATCAAATATCTTGAAAAAGAAACGGGTAGAGAATTAAATAGTGAAAATGAAGAAATGGTTGGTGAACTCAAAATTGATGGCAATGCCTTGGCTCTAAGCTATGCAAATGGTGTTCTTATAAAAGCAGCGACCAGAGGGAATGGTTCTGAAGGTGAAGAAATTACTGCCAATGTTAGAACTATCAGTTCAGTTCCTCTTTGTTTGCAAATTGAAGATCCACCTCCATGGATAGAAGTTCGTGGAGAAGCATTTATGCCCAATGAATCATTCACCTCAATTAATTTAGATCGTCAACTAAATGGGGAAAGTCAATTTGCAAATCCCAGGAATGCTTGTGCAGGAACATTGCGCCAACTAGATCCACAAGTGGTTGCATCAAGACATTTAGAATTCATCGCTTATTCATTACATTTACCAGAAGATTGGAGCACTAACAATGAGAATTTAAGCCGACCAAAATCACAATGGGAAGCTCTCAAATTATTAAAGAAGTATGGCTTTAAAGTGAATCCAGAAAACCAACTTCTTAAAAAACTACATGAAGTAGAACTATTCTTTTCTAAATGGGAAACACAACGTCAAATGCTTCCTTATGCAACTGATGGAGTAGTAATAAAGATAAATGTCTTTTCTCATCAAAAAAAAATTGGCTTTACTCAAAAAGCTCCCCGCTGGGCAATTGCTCTCAAATATCCAGCAGTGGAGGTACCTAGCAAATTAATTAAATTGACATGCCAAGTTGGAAGGACTGGTGTAGTAACACCAGTAGCTGAATTCGAGCCAGTTCTATTAGCTGGGACATCAGTTAGTAGAGCTACTCTTCACAATGCAGATCGACTAGCATCCATTGATTTACATAGCGGAGATACAATTGTTGTTCGAAAAGCTGGTGAAATCATCCCTGAAGTTGTCCGTGTAATTCAAGAGCTCAGAGTATCAAATGCAAAACCTGTAGAAATACCCCAAAGTTGCCCCGAATGCCAATCAAAACTTTTTCGAGGTATAAATGAAGCCGCAACTCGCTGCATCAATCCAACGTGTCCTGCAATTCTACGTGGTGCCATCAAACATTGGGTTAGCAAAGGAGCACTGAATATCGAAGGTATTGGAACAAAATTGATTGCTCAATTAGTTGAGCGTAAACTAGTAAAATCAATTGCAAGCTTATATAAACTAGATGTTTCTTTATTAGCCAAACTAGAAAGGATGGGAGGAAAGTCCGCAGAGAAACTAATCACAGCTTTATCTAAATCCAAAAAACAACCTTGGCATAAACAACTTTATGGTCTTGGCATTAATCACATTGGAGAAACCAATGCAAAGGCAATAGCGAAAGCATTCCCAAATATATCTGAGCTAGAGTTCTCATCATGTAACTCCCCAGAATTAATCAAACCAATTTATGGAGTAGGTAGCGAAATCGCACAATCATTAAAACAATGGTTTACCAATCCAAACAACCAAAAATTAGTTGAAGAATTGAAAGAGGTAGGCTTTTCACTTGCTGATGAACAAGAAGATATTGTAACCAATGCAAAACAAGAAGGTCAAAAGTTGCAACCTCTAATTGGGAAGAAATTTGTTCTGACAGGAACAATGCCATCACTTAGCAGAAGTGATGCAAAAGCACTTATTGAAGAAGTTGGCGGAAGCATAACGTCTTCAGTTAGCGCAAATACAGCTTATGTTGTTGCAGGAGATAAAGCTGGCAGCAAGTTAACCAAGGCCAAAGAATTAGGGATAGCAATTATCAATGAACAAGAACTAAAATCACTACTAACGATTCCAAAGGAACTTCTCTAGTATGTATTCATACCGCTTAGAGACATGTCACGATTAAAGATCAATAGGTTTATCAAAACTCCCTGTGGAAGAGCCAAATATGCTGAACTAGAATCCCGCAAAGGAATACTATCTCGAATAAGACTATTTTGGTTTATATCTTTAGCTGCAATCAGAGACTGGAATATTTCTAACCCAGATCAAATCGAAGATTCAGAATCTTGAAGTACACGCCTAGCAGTTCTAGATACCAATACAACAACACCTAACGTGGCAATCAAGCCAACCAAGCGAATGAGTGAAGTAGTTAAGTCGTCTTTACCATCAAGTACTTCTCCAAAGCGAGCTAAATCACCAGCAATAGCACCAAATCCACAAAACAAAATTGTTCCTGGCAAAATGCCAATCAATCCAATTGTGTAATCTCTAAAGCTCACATCACTTAATCCATAAGCAAAGTTAAGCAAGCTAAAAGGAAAAGCAGGAGAAAGTCTGGTCAGTAAAACTAAGTTCAAGCCTTCTCTGCTAACTGCCTTTTGAACAGCTAGCAATTTTGGAAATTTGGCCATCCGGCGCTGGACCCAATTCCTTAGCAACGTGCGACCAAGAAAAAAAGCCAATTCTGCACCAAGACAGGCTCCAGAAAAAACGATAAAGCTTCCTAGCCAAGTTCCATAAAGTGCCCCTGCAACCATAGATGCCCAAACTCCTGGCAATAAAAGTGTCACCCATATTGCATAGAGAGGAATAAATATTGTTGCCCCGATAGGTGTTTGCAAAAAAGGCAATAAATGCTCTAAAAAAAAGCCTGAATAAACATTCTCAAAAACAGCCATTTACACCAAGTCCGCCAAGCGTCTACGAGCCAAGGCAGCCTGAGACTCAGCTTCTGACAATTTCACTCTGCATTCAGAGACAATTTTTTCTGGTGCTTTTTCTGCAAAGTTAGGATTAGCTAAACGTTTAGACAAAGCAATTATTTCCTGATCAGCTTTAGAAAGATCCTTCTCCAAACGAGCACGTAAATCCTCTAAATCTACTAATGCCTCTATAGGTAAAAGAACCTCCAACTCCCCACTGACACCGGCAAGTGCCTTTGTAGAAGATTTTAATTCCGCTTCATTTGGATCTAATACTTCCAAAGTTGTTGCCCTTGTCAGAGCCTGTATATCCTTACTAGCCATTTGAAGAGTTTCAGCAAGCTCCTTGTTGGCAGTAATGAAGCGAACAGGTACTTGTTGAGAAGGCTTCAAGCCTGCAACAGCCCTCAAATTTCTTACCAGTCTAATAGCAGAAAATATCTCAGAAAAAGATGTCTCAAGTTCATCATCTAAGTAACTATCTTCAAACTCAGGCCAAGATTGCAATGCTAATAATTCTTCTTCTGGAGCTCCTGTAATTGCATGCCAAAGTTCTTCAGTTAGATGTGGCATCAAAGGATGCAACAAGATCAAAAATTCACTTAATACCTGAAGCAATACTTGTCTTACTATGAGACTATCCTTTAACCCAACATCCCTAGAATTATCTAATGGATTAAGTCGACGTTTTATTAATTCTAAATACCAATCACAGAAATCATTCCAAGCAAACTCATACAAACCTTTTGCCGCTTCCCCAAGAGCATAATCTGCATAACGCTTTGCAGTATCACGTTTTACTCTTGCCAATCGTGATAGTATCCACCTATCAGTCAACTGTAAAATAGAGAGATCAATCTCACTAAGACTTCCAACCGATTCACTCCCAAGGTTTATCAATGTAAATCGAGTGGCATTCCATAACTTATTTGCAAAATTTCGAGCTGCCTCAACAGTTATAGAAGTGTCTTTCTTACGGTCATAATCTAAACGTATATCTTGGCCAGCTCCTGCAACCTCTCGGACTAAAGCAAAGCGTAAAGCATCGGTTCCATATCGATCAATCAACACAAGTGGATCAATGCCATTACCAGCGCTTTTGCTCATCTTTCGATTCTGTTCATCCCTTACTAAGCCATGGATATAAACATCTGCGAATGGCATGCGCCCTGTAAAGGCACCCGCCATCATTGTCATTCTTGCAACCCAGAAAAAAATAATATCAAACCCAGTAACTAACGTACTGGTCGGGTACCAACGATCTAAATCTTCACTACTTTCATCAGGCCAACCCAAAGTCGAGAAAGGCCACAACCCACTTGAAAACCACGTGTCCAAAACATCCTCATCCTGACTTATTTCACTGTTAAGACCAAATTGCTCTCGAGCTTGAGCTAACGCTTCAAACTCAGAGCAAGCAACTACATATGGAGTCTTATCAGTCACCGTTCCATTAGTCTCACTGACAACAAACCAAGCAGGTATGCGGTGTCCCCACCACAACTGTCTGCTGATACACCAATCACGAATATCAGTAAGCCAATCGTGATATACCTTCTCCCAACGTTCTGGAACAAAACGAGGTTCCCCTTTCGCTAAATGTTCTCTACATCTAGCCGCCATTGATTCTGTTCGGACAAACCATTGAGTAGATAACAAGGGTTCTACAGGCACCTTCCCTCTATCTGAATAGGGAACACTATGAAGATGAGGTTCAACTTTTAATAAAAACCCCTGTTCCTCTAAAGCCTGAACTACAGCCTGGCGAGCATCAAAACGATCCAAGCCTTCAAAACGACCAGCATGACTATTCATGGTGCCGTTCTTATTCATAACAGTAATGTTCGGCAAATCGTGACGTTGCCCTATCGCAAAATCATTCGGATCATGAGCTGGCGTTACCTTCACACATCCAGTCCCAAAATCTTTATCAACATGTTCATCAGCAATGACAGGAATCTGACGTCCAACTAATGGCAAAATGAGCATCTGTCCAACCAGATGGCTATAACGCTCATCCATAGGATTGACCGCTACAGCCACATCTCCCAACATCGTTTCAGGGCGGGTAGTAGCAACTTCCAGATGAGTAGTTCCATCACAAGCTGATCCATTAGTAATGGGATAACGCAAATACCAAAGAGAACCCTCAACCTCCTTCATCTCTACTTCCAAGTCACTTACTGCTGAGCCAGAAGCTGGGCACCAATTCACAAGATATTCACCTCTATAGATCAATCCCTGCTGATGCAAGAGAACAAATGCCTTGGTGACCGCTTCATTAAGACGTTGATCAAGAGTGAATCGTTGCCTCTGCCAATCAACCGAAAAACCCAAACGTCGAAGCTGATCAACTATTCGCCCTCCACTCTCATCTTTCCAAGACCAAGCCCTTTCCAGAAAAGCATCTCTTCCCAATTCTTCTCGTGTTATTCCTTCTTTTCTTAGTTGCTTTTCAAGAATCGTTTGTACAGCAATCGATGCATGATCAGTACCGGGCAAACAAAGAACATTCTTACCTTTCAATCTTTGAAATCTGACAATAGTGTCAATCAAAGCTGTATTAAATGCATGCCCCATATGCAGACTCCCAGTGACATTTGGGGGTGGGATTACAACTGAAAATGGGTCTCCAGAAGCCTTTGGATCTGGATGAAAAGCACCTCTTTTTTCCCAAATTCTCTGCCATCGAGACTCTGTTCCCGCAGAGTCATAAGTCTTAGGCAAAGCATCGGCTGCTTTAGGAGAACC
>QCGF01000038.1 GCA_003278175.1 Prochlorococcus sp. AG-363-P15 | reverse complement strand
CTCCATCTCTTGAGGCGAGACAGTCCAATAACTTGATGCAAGAGCTTATTCGCTACATGAATGATTCTGATTGGTTCACGGTAGGGATTATGGCACCTTCCTCTAAACTCGCAATTGTTGCTTTAAGAGAAATAGAAAATCGGTTCCAATGGCCTGAGATGAAAATCGTAGAAAGTCCCCAAAAGGATGGACCAGTTTTCCTAAAGGCAAACCAGAAAACAGGAGATATTTATATACGAATTGAATATGGCCTGGGAGAAGGAATACTCCTAAGTTGTCAGCACAATGAAGCCTTACAATCTTCTGATACCTTTGGGCCTTTTCCCCTGGATTTTTTTTAATGACTATGGCTAAATATTACTAGAGAAATGTTCCTCTTGCACCGATCTAAGAAACAATTTTTGATAGCGTTTAAAACAACTTTTTATATCGTCAGTCAGGCCTAGTTCGGTTTCATTAGAGGAACAAAAATGATTCTTATATTTTCATTTTATAGGTTAAGTAAACAGTCCCATACTAAAACGATGATCCTGAGGCGGCTGAAATCACAAAGTCCATTAGAAAAGTATCTTTAGAAAGCTAAAATCTCTATCTATTTCAATCCCAATGATCTGATATAGGGCAAAAACTATCTACCAATAAAGATTCTTCCTCCAGTAATCAATATTTAGAAACCAAACTTTTCAGATTGCTAGAAAATATTAATCCCGAAAAGCACTTGCCCTCGCATGATCTAAGGCTAATGAAGCTAGCAGCCTTGCAAAAAGCCGCCTACTCCCTTCACACTTCGACACATTATGCGTTACAGTTCTTCACATGAGGCGGCCTGGCCTCATCATCCCTATATAAACCTAGGAACTCATCATTCAATGAACAACAATTTTGATACAACAAACACCAGCCCAGAGAAGGTTTTCGCCGAGCGCATCAATGGATGGGCTGCAATGTTGGGATTTTGGGCTGTAGTTGGTGCGTACTTAACTACAGGTCAAATTGTCCCTGGTCTTGTTTAAGGAGAGTGCAAATGACCAACTCAACATCAGTGGTAACAGAAGATGGTGGACGTCAGAATATGTATGCGAGGGAGCCCCGTGCATATATAGATCCTGATTACACCGACTATTCAAAAGAAGCTGAGCTTGCAAATGCTCGTTGGGCAATGATTGGTTTTGTTGCCGCGATTGGTGCATATGCAACAACAGGGCAATTTATTCCTGGTGTATTTTGATAGCGGAATTCATGGAATTGTTTAAAGTTCTTTCGAAATTGTTTCCCAATTACACGAAAGATGCAGAGCAAAGCAATGGTCGTTTAGCAATGATCGGATTCTTTGCCCTTATTCATAATTACGCATTAACTGGCTGGGTCATTCCTGGCATTTTCTAACCAAAACAACTATTAACTTCAAAATGAACAAAAATGCAGAGCTTCAAAATGGCCGGTGGGCAATGATCGGTTTCGATATTGCTCTTATTTCCTACGTATTTACTGGTCAGATCATTCCTGGTATCTTCTAACTCCAAACACTATATAAAGCCCTAAGAATATTCTTATAGGGCTTTATATAGTTCTTCATTTGATTTGGATCTTGATTTTTTAATATATTAATATCTTTTATAAATAGTCTTCTTATTGTATTAATGTATTAGAATAAAACTTACCTTAGACTTTTCAGTTAAAAATTTTTTCTCGTATTTTCAATGAGATCTTGAGTAAGAACCTACGCAGCCTTTCTCTCATAGTACTTCATATTCCTTCTTCTATAATTACTAATCTGATAGATCTCGGGAGGAATCCTTCTACTCACTAGATTCAACTGCAAATTAGAGCGAAGGGATAGTTCTGAAAATTTTTGACGTTGACGTGGCAACCATGAAACTGGAAATAATGCCTTCCATTTCGCCCTAATTGAATTAGCTGTTTTAAATTTCCAAAACAAGTGTAGGGCGAGAAAAATAATGCCAGTAAATCCTCCAGCCACAAGAAAATAAATACCACACTTCTATGATCCAGGGTCGTCAAGCCCAAGGCCCACCGATTAGCCTTAAGCATCTGCGAAGAAATTTCGAAATATATTTTCAATGATATTGAAAATATTTAAAGTCACCAAGTACTTAAGTTGCTTTTAGCCTTATTAATTAGGAAGGCTTAACTGATTAAGAATATCACAATCTATTTGCTGATTTCCTTTGCGTTAAATATACCAGGAATGAAGCAAGTAATTCTGATTCAAAGCTTAGTTCGTCAAAGATATCATCAGATTTCTCAATCAAATCTTTTATATCACCCTTATATATCATATAAAAATCTCTATTGGGAATCCCAAATATCTCATCCTCAAGGTTATCTATAAATTCTTCTACATCATCAATGGTCAGAAGCTTGTCATCTAAGAAATCTGTCAAGGGATTGGAAATCATTTTCATATATTACTTAGAATAGTGTATTTCATCATGTTCTTATGCTGAGTCAATATCTGGGAAGCATGAATAGTCTTCTATCTGACCTCTTTGAAGTAAGTGCCTAAATCTTGGATGATCAATATCCAAAGGATTCTCCCTATCCTGATAGCTCCACCACCATTTGCGGTCTGAAAAGCTAATCTCTCCCGCATTAAATGTTCTTGGGATCATAATACTAAGACCTTTCCACTTAATCAGGGCAAATGCTCCAGCATCAATATTTTCTAGGTCATGGGCGATCTGATAATCACCATTCAAATTATTATAGATGGTTACATTTAAAGGCTCACTCTCACAAATGAATTTAGACGGAGGAAGAATAACCACAAATAGAGACAAGATAAAACTAATTAACTGCATACTAATTATTTAAGATTTTTTTAAATGATTAGATACCACTTTATATGATCCCATAAAAGATTCTATCAAAAAATGAGCTCAGTTAGAGTTTGAATAAAAAATTTCCATAAACAGCCGTAGGTTTAATAGGCCAATTTCTTGGTCAAGTAGGAAAATCGATGGGAGCAGTTTAACTATCAGAAGAGACTCACACTTATTTTGTTTACTAGCTGCATCTATACCAAAGAGAGGTTTCCTTCATTAAAAATAAATAACAATGCTATAGCATTCTTTATGTAGATAATGATTCCCTTAACTAAACCAAGAAGTTTGGGGCAAGGGTTAGTGACTCAGCAGAGAAGGAGGAAATCCAGGCAATCAATTTTGGTTGAACAATCCTCAATAGAATTCTTATCTTTCAAGAGACCAATGAGCTAATTAAACTTGGCTAGCTTGTTCAAATGGCGCGTTATCCATTGTCAAGTGTTTAACCATTAGACTTTATAAGGTATGGAAAGACTTATGCATTAATTTCAATCCTTGCCCTCCTTTAGATCAACGTTGCAAAGCTCCTTAGCTCTTTACACAATGAGTGACTTTAACTTCACTGATGAGGAATTTTTAGCAGTCAGAGAGATCTGGAGAGATATAAACTCACAATGTGAGTACTTACAAGCACAGACCAATTGTCCGAATAGCGAGATTGTCAAAATAATTGAATCAGCCAAAAGCTATTGGGAGAATAAAAACTAAGCCTTTCCCTTCCGATTAAAAAATTGAAAAATAAATAGTAAGTTCTTACTAGGAAATGAAATTCTGAATCATGTAAAGTCTTTCCAGCATACATAATTTTGATTTATTTCTATTTACCAAACTTACCGAAGATGGCTGATAGCTAGCAAGTTATTAGAGCTTTTAAGCCCAGAAAATTCGAGCCAAAGATTCCAAAGGAGAAGTCCCCTAGTCGCGACCAGAAATATAGATAGGCCAGCTAGTAACACACATAAAGTGCAATGGGGGAATTGCATCCAAATCTGAAGCAGTTAGTTTCTGCTTATAAGTAGCAGTTTTAGTCTGGCAAAAGAATTCAAAGTTGGCTTTTTGCAAGGTTCAAAACTTTTAAGAAAAGGACCTCATCGATATCTCTAATGTCATATTCACTAGTCATAAATCCGTAACGGTATTCATGAACCACCCTCCAACAACAACGTTCTAATTCACTCACACTAGGTCCGGCCATTTGAACAGCCTTCTGAGCTAATTTTGTGTATAAGTCTTCATCTTTCATCTTCTACCTCAACTTAATCCAATAGCAGACGCCATAAATTCTGGGATAGGGAGCCTTGCCGCAACCGAAGACAAAAGGTCCACATTGAATTGATGTACCGATGGGATTGTGCGGTCCAACGCAAAAATCGCCAAATAAGGAACATTCATCGCGATTTGCCATCGCCACTTGTAAGTGAGCACTCCCCAAATCTTTTTGAGGTAGATCTTTTGCCGATCTCCCAGACCTTCCCATTTAGCCGATGCGATCTCTTTAAGCCGTTCCAGCTTGCTGATGCCTGTAAGGAAACTTTTGGACTGCATTTTTCAATCAATGGAGGCTGCCTTTATAGCGCATAGGGGTTTTCACCTATCAAAACTCCCAAAAATTAAATTGGAAAAGTTGCTTAAACGGAAAAGCAGCCGAAAAAATCCCAGCCCAGGCCTAGTTGCTAACAGCAAGAAATTTATATTAGGATTTAAAAACAACTTATTTTCAACCCGTTGAAAGGCACCGTAAGCAATCTTTCACTTACAGTTCGCCACTCCCAAACCATAAAGTCAACTTGGGAAGGATTATCAGGTAAACCTTGGTCTTTAGATAGTCCTGTTTTTCTTTTTGATAGATGTTGGCTAAGGCTTGAAAAAATTCAATTAAGCCAACTAAGCAAAAGATTGCCAACAGATAACTCCTGCGAAGCGCCAGAATTAATCAAATACAAGCAACTATTAGAAGAAAGATCTGACAATTTATTGGCGGTGCAAGAGTGCTGGGCAGAATTTGGTATTGAAGACTTTCACCGTGCCATTCGAAACTATTGGTATTGGCAGGACAAAGGAAATCATGGTTGGACATTTAATGTTTACTCAAATCTGATCAGTCAATACAAGTTGTCATTCAAAGAAACAACTATTTTAATCCCATTAATTATTCTAGGCCGAAGAAATTCACCAGAGAAACATGTTGTAGCTTGGCTTGGAAAAGCTGAAGTACAAAGGCTGAATTAAATTCTTGCTTTAAAGAAAAGTATTGAGAAATACTTTTAATTTATCAAGGAAAATATGCTCAATTAATGTGCCAATAGAAACAGAAACCCTGACCAGGCGGGAACTGAAATTATTGCCAGAATTGTACTTCTCAGAACCAAGTCCGCAGCAACTGCTGGCTGACTGCCACTCGATTCAGCCAAAAGCAATACAGAAATAGCTGTAGGTGTGGCAGCCTGCAATACCAAGGCATTGCGCATAATAGTTGGCAAGTCGAACAACATCGAAAGGGCCAACATCAAAGCAGGAAGAACAATCAACTTAAGCCATAAACTTAAACTTAGTAAAACGCCTAAATCTTCCACATTTGACTCATTAGAAGATGCCATCCAACCAAGTCTAATACCAACAATCAGCAGAGCAAAAACTATAACAATCCTTGAAGGGATCCACAAAGCTGAAGCAATTTGATTACTCCAAGGAGTGCACTGTATTAAAACTGCACCAATTAGACCCTTACTGGCAGGACTCTTAATCAAGGCATTAAATAAACATCGTAATTGCCCCTTGAAATCTCCTTCAAAAGAATCTTTCCTCATGAATATTGGCCCCAAACTCCATATAATCATTGTTGCACCCAAGTCATATCCAATACTAAAGTTGAGCGCCTGATCAGGAAGAAGAGATAAAGAAGCAGGTATTCCAAAGTAACCAGAATTCCCAAAAATGCTTCCCAAAAATAAAGTTCGGCTACCTAAAAGATCCCTTAACTTTGGAGTATAAATAATTAGAAGTATCATCAATCCAATAGCAATCAATGCAATCAAAAAAGCATGAAAAAGTCTCCCGTTCAGGCCACTTTTCAAAAGAAGTCCCATCAAGCTAATTGGCACTCCAAAGTTGATTAATGGATGAGCAATTTTGCCTGCCAATCCTGGCTTAAAGCGTCCTATTAAATAACCAAGACTAAGACAAGGTATTAATTCAAGAAAGAACTTCAAAATTAGCATTGAGAATATATAAAGGAAGATAAATAGTCATATCTTACCGGCATTAAATAAGATAAAGGTCAAGGATTTGCTAAGCGGGAGAGATAGGATTGCCTACTACCTGAATTTATCCAGCCTGTAGCAATCGTTTTCGTTCCAAGATCAGTCACTCGACCCCGATGAATATGAGATAGACCTGCAGGAAAAATTATCAGCTTCCCTCTTTCAGCTGGTTCATGATGATCCTGCCAGAAAAACTCTGTTCCAGCAGAATCAATATCATTGCAATAAAGGATCCAAGCCAAGACTCTGTGAACAGGTTCAGTTACTTCATCACTGACAGTCCAGTCACAATGCCAACTTCTAAAGCCCTCTCCTGGTGCATATCGTTGAATATTAAACATAGGGTTCACAAAAAGAGTCTGCTCAGGAGAACATTGTCTAAATAGGGGTCGGGCTTGAAGGTATTGCTCAAGTGCGGCATTAACACCTCTAATGATTATCTCTGAAAGTGCAAACGATTCAGGGTCTGATCGATCAATAGATACGAGACTAATGTCGGTTGAAACCTTTGCAGGACCTGCCGAATTCAAAGTTGAATCATGCTCAAAAGAAACTCCCTTACGCTGCAAATCATTTCGGCGATCAAAAAATTCCATGATCCCATCGGCCACAGCAATGAAGCCAGAGTTTTGATAACGAGCAATCAACTTCATCACAATTGTCCTTTAAAAGAAGTGCTTTCACAAAATTCCATTTTCGACTAGCGGCGGATTATCGCTAAAGTCCTATATTCACATAGGAAACACTGAGATTAAAAAGAAAATGAACCAATTCCATATCATCAGAAAAAATCAATGGTCCTTTAGAAATTAAGCCTGAGATAGTCAGACTAAGCTTCTAGCTTGAAGGTTCCAAGGTTGATTATCTAAATAATCTTAAATACAAGCAAGCATAAGTAGCTGCACAAGGCCTAGTTCCTAAAGCTATCTTCAAGAACATAATACTTCGGATTTATTTTTTTAAGCGAGAGACTTGTACGTAACTTATTTATCTCTTCTTCTGGTCCATGGACTTCTAACCTGAAAACTTCAGCGATCTGATTAATACGTTGAAGTAGATCCTCTACATTATCTAAGTGCGCAAGGAGGGACTCTGCGTTCTTATATCCTTCACGACAAAAAGCCTCGCCATCAGAATAGGAAAAGCCATAGTATAGGCAACCCATCTCACCTCTAGTTGTTTCAAGAAGATCTTGAGCTAAACGCTTAAAGGATTCAAGATTTTCATTACTTACCTTTAAATAGGGATGCATAGTCACAGTCGTATCAGATAGCTCCATCAACTTTCATGGATAACATTTGCAATGTATTATAAATGAAAAGAGAATGGAATATCGTCAATATTAATTTTGATAGAATAGGCCCACAATCAGAAAATAGAAGGGAAAGAATTCGTTCTCAATTAAGGCCATTAAATAACTCCTTGTGTACAGCAAATGTGTGATATTGAGTTGTCCCTGCCTCTGGAGTTAATCTATCCCCGTCAATATTCCAAGCCGTGCTGCACACAAGATCAGCGT
>QCGF01000037.1 GCA_003278175.1 Prochlorococcus sp. AG-363-P15 | reverse complement strand
TAATTTTGAATCCACACGTTATGTGGCTGAAGCCAGTGCATCTGTAGGAGCATCTTTATTGCATTTATCAAGTACAAGTGTTTATGGCTCTCAATCAAAAATTGTAGATGAAGAATGCACTATTGAAGATTTAAATCCTCAAAGTCCATATGCAGAGACTAAACTAAGGGAAGAAGATTGGCTTCGCCTCAATTCTAAAAAATTGGGCCTCAAATTTGTTACATGTCGTTTTGGAACTATAGCCGGCATTTCACAAGGAATGAGGTTTCATACAGCAGTTAATAAATTTTGTTGGCAAGCTTGTTTGGGATTGCCAATAACTGTTTGGTCAACAGCTTTACATCAAAAAAGGCCATACTTAGATATTTCTGATTCCTCTGCAGTTATACAACATATTATTCAAAAAAACCTTTTTAATTCCTCTGTTTATAATGTGCTTACTGCAAATCATACAGTTAATGAGATTATAGATATGATTAAAATTGTATACCCTAATTTGGAAATTAAATTTGTTGATGCTCCCATCATGAATCAATTGTCGTATGAAGTTTCATCAGAAAGGATTTTTAAAACTGGGTTTAAATCAGCCGGCTCAATTAATTCATCTATTAAAGAAACTCTATCTTTGCTAGGTTCAAGGAAACCTACTTAAGACTATAATGCAAATATAACTCTTAGCTTTATGGATAATCTTGAGATAGCAATAGTGATTTTCGCTTATAATAGACCTCTACACCTTCAATCAACTCTTAATTCACTTGCCAGGAATGCTGAGGCCAAGAATCTTCCTTTAGTAGTATTTATAGATGGACCAAGATCGATTGATGATGCTGGCCTGACTAAACAAGTCGAGCGTATAGTTGATAATGCTAATGGATTCTCAAGTGTAACTTCATTTGCTAGAAAGAATAATCTTGGACTTTATAAGTCAATTACTTTAGGCGTAACCGAAATTTTAAAGGATTATGAGGCCATAATAGTAGTCGAAGACGATATGATTACTTCTCCTTATTTTATAAGGTATATGCTAGGAGGCTTAAATAGATATAAGAATGATCAAAGAGTTGCCTCCATTCATGGTTACTTACCCCCAATTAATGCATCACTTCCAAATACATTCTTTTTGCCTGGTGCTGATTGTTGGGGTTGGTCGACTTGGCGCGACCGATGGCATTTGTTCAGAGGTGATGCATCTCAGATGGTCTACGAAATTAAGAGTAAGAATCTCACAAGAAAATTCAATCTAAATGGAAATTATGATTATATGAGGATGCTTGAGAATAAGTCTCTGGGATTTAACAATAGCTGGGCTATATGCTGGTATGCCAGTTGCTTTCTTGCTAAGAAGCTAACACTTTACCCAGGACGATCTCTAGTACAGAATATTGGATTAGATAGTTCAGGGGAAAACTGTAGTGAGACTGATTGTTGGTTTATGACTACCTCTTTGACTAAGGGACCTATCAATATAGGGAAAATACCTGTAGAATTTAATCCTAAACTGTTTAATATTTATTCTAATTATTATAGATTTAGACGGTATAGGACTTTTATTAATCGTGTATCAAAAAAACTTAAAGTATTTGTTCAAAAATTCTATAGAAAATTATATCGATTTCTTAGACTCAGCACATTAGAACTTACAGGCCCCTACAAAACCTTCGAAGATGCATTGGAAAATTCGTCTGGTTACCATCATGAAATAATTTCAAGCAAAGTTCTACACGGAGTACTTTGCTTGATCAATAATCAAGCCATTTATGAGAGGGATGGTACTGTTTTTACAGACAGGCCAAATGGCTTGCCTATAGAGATTGTAATAAGAAGCTTGAGAAGTAAGGTTGATTGTATTGTTGACTTTGGAGGAGGCTTAGGCGGCTTATTCTTGTCTTATAAGGACATTATCCCAGAGCATATTTCTAGACATGTAATAGAACAGCAATCTATGGTGAAAATTGGAAATAAAATTTCTACTGAATATAATCTAAAAATAAATTTCCATGTAGATACTGACCACATGGAACTTGAGAATCGCAATACACTATTAATTGTTAGTTGTGTATTGTCTTATTTGTCTGAATGGAAAAATAAATTCTCGAACATTATTTTCACATTAAACCCTAAGTATATTTTTGTTGACCGTCAAGCCTTTTCAAGGTTTGACTGGGATTTGCACTATATTCAGCATGAAGATGATTATTATGAAGAACCGATTAGCTACCCTTTCTCATTAATATCAAGCTCAGAATTCATGACAATTCTCAGGCGATCTGGCTATAAGGTTGTTGACTCTGGAGAAAGTCCAATACATAGAGGTTTTCCTGTCCATCGTTATATGCTTTTTATTCGTTCCTCCTTGAAATCTGACATAGCCAATTAAATTATTATAGAATAATATCTTGCATTGATTTGATCTATGAAAACCCTTATCACCGGTGGGTTAGGTTTTATAGGTAGCAATCTCGCCAAGAGACTTGTCAATGATTCTCATGAAGTTATCATCGTAGATAGTATGATTCCAGATTATGGTGGGAATTATTACAATATAGGTGATTTTAAAAGTTCAGTAAAAGTAAATATATCAGATATTCGAGACTCATATTCCCTTTCGGAATTACTTAAAGGTGTAGATGTTGTTTATAACTTAGCAGCTCAGACTAGTCATTCGGGTTCAATGGAAAAGCCTTTCGTAGACTTAGAGATCAATTCTATGGCGCAATTATCTTTGTTAGAAAATATCAGAAAAGTTTGTCCAGATGCGGTTGTAATATATACATCAACAAGGCAAATATATGGCCGACCAAAATATCTTCCTGTAGATGAAAAACATCAAATTCGACCCGTTGATGTAAATGGGGTAAATAAACATGCCGGAGAACAGTTTCATACCCTCTATAACGACATTTATGGAATTAGAACAGCATGTTTAAGATTAACTAATACTTATGGTCCTGGAATGAGAATCAAGGATGCAAGACAGACATTTCTTGGAATTTGGCTTAAAAGTCTTATAGTCGGAGATCCTATTTATGTTTTTGGTGATGGGACACAACTACGAGACTTTAATTACGTAGACGATGTTGTTGAAGCTTTAGTTTTGGCATCACAAAATAGTAATTGTTATGGCAAAAGTATTAACTTAGGAAGCTCAGAGAGAATATCCTTAGAAGATCTTGCAATTAAACTTTGTGCTTTAAAACCAAGTTCAACTTATACAATAGTACCCTTCCCTGAAGATCGCAAAGCAATTGATATAGGAGATTATTATTCGAATCATGATTTGGCTAGTAAATTGTTGAAATGGGAACCTCAAGTTGGCTTAGACGATGGCTTGACTAGAAGCCTATCTTATTATCAAGAAAACCTAGCTCAATATTTATGAATACCTCTGAAAATCCACCTATTCCATTTAATGACTTTACGAGAGAGCCAGAAGAGTTAATTGCTAAAGAACTAGAGGCTGTAGAGTCAGTTTTACGCTCAGGCTGGTGGGTTTTAGGTAAGGAAGTTGAATTATTTGAGAGCAAATGGGCTAATTATTGTTCAACTTTGAGTGCAGTAGGGGTTGCAAATGGACTTGATGCAATAGAAATTGGACTTCGTTCCTTAGGTGTTGGACCAGGTGATGAAGTTATCACAACATCTTTAACTGCATTTGCCACATGCCTTGCAATATTACGAACCGGAGCCACTCCAGTATTTGCAGATATTGACCCAGAAACAGGATGTATAGAACAACAGTCAATACATAGGTGTATTAATAGCTCTACTAAGGCAATACTTGTGGTTCATTTATATGGAAGGGCAGTAGATATGGAAAACATCATTAACCTTACTTCAAATCTAGGTATATTTTTAGTAGAGGATTGTGCTCAATCTCATGGCGCAAAATATAATGGTAAGCCCGTAGGTAGTATAGGTGATTTTGGTGCATGGAGTTTTTACCCTACTAAAAATCTTGGAGCAGTTGGAGATGCGGGTGCTATTACTAGCAATAATCAGGAATTAATTTTAAAAGCAAAGATGCTAAGAAATTATGGTCAAAGTGATCGTTATTACCATCCAATCATTGGAATGAATAGTCGTTTAGATGAATTACAAGCTTCGTTATTAAATGTAAGGCTAGAGTATTTAAATTTATGGACAAATAGGAGAAGATCTATAGCTAAGCGCTACTGGGCTGAAATATCTAATCCTGAAATTAAATTATTACAACAACCAACAGAAGATGAAAACCATGTCCATCACCTTTTTGTTATTTACACTAAGAAAAGGAGGGACTTGCAAAACCAACTATCTAAAATGAATATAAGCTCATTAATACACTACCCTATAGCATGTCACCTTCAGTCCGCTTTAAAAGAAGCTAAATTAGACCCTAATGGATTGAATAATACTAAAGATCATTGTGAAAACTGCTTAAGTCTACCAATTCAGCCTTATTTAACCGATTTAGAGCTGGACCGGATCATTGATGTATGCAACAATCAATTATGAAAGAGAACTACGTCACTATATTTGATAGTGGATTTTTACCGCAGGGCCTTGCTTTATATCATTCACTTCTATCAATAGAAGAAGAATTTCACTTATGGGTATTATGTTTGGACAAAGATTGTATTCAAACTCTTGATCAATTAGACTTAAAACATATTTCTTGTCTTGATATAAGTACCTATGAGGATAAGAAGCTTTTGCAAATTAAATCTGAAAGAACTAAATCGGAATATTGCTGGACTTTAACACCTTTAGCTATGGAATGGGTGCTTGAAAAAGCAACAGAACTTCAAAGAATTACATATATAGATGCTGATATCTTCTTTGTTAAGAGTCCACGTAGGCTTTTCTTGGAATTAGAAAATAGTGGAAAAAGTGTTTTGATAACTAAACATGCCTATTCGCCTGAAAATGATAAATCTTACCATTCTGGGATCTTTTGTGTTCAATTTTTACCAATTACTAGAGGTCAAGGCGAAAAGGTTCTGCATTGGTGGAGAGATCAATGTATAGATTGGTGCTTTGCTAGAAGTGAGGATGGGAAATTTGGAGATCAAAAATATTTAGAGGAATGGCCAAAATTATTTAATGATATTGTGCACATCTTGGAACCTGATAATTTAGCCCTTGGCCCTTGGAATATTTCTAGATACCCATATAGCGATGCAATCTTTTACCATTTTCATGGACTTAGAATAGTTAATTTAAACAGGTTTTACTTGTCAGGATATACTATTCCAAAACCAGCTATCGAACATCTGTACAAACCCTATATAAATTTATTAAAAAGATCTATTGAGATAGCATCCAAGCATGGATTTCAATTTAAACCACAGAAAAAAAATGAAACTCTGTTCATACTTTTGATTAAACATATATATAGGATCATCAGACTTTTAAATAGCAAGATATTCACTCCATATTACATTGAGATGTAATATCAATGTATTTAATAACCTTCTTGGTCTCATGTTTTTTTTACAAATGCTTCAAAGGAAGATTGAAGATACTTCCATTATTAATCTTTACTTTTTTTGTAGGCTTATTTCGTGAGGTTGATGCAGGAGCAGATGCCAAATTCTATATTGATTACCTTTATACGGGACAGATACAATGGACTGTAGATAGAGAGCCAATGTTTACTTGGCTTGCAGATACAGTTAGGTATTTTGCTCCAGAGACCAAACCAGAAATTATATTCAGGTTGATAACATTATGCCCTGCAATATTAGTAAGTTTAACTTCTTATTTCATTAATCTTCCAATTTTGATGTTGTTTTATAGCGCTTTTGAAGGTTTTGTACTTTTATCATTCAATGGAATTAGACAAGGCCTTGCAGAGGCTTTCTTGGTTTGTTCTTCTTTGCTGTATTTATCACTTGTTTTAGACTCGAGTCATCATAGCCTATTTAAGCTAGGAAATATTGTAAGCTACATCAATAAATTTCCTATAAAATTTACCCTAGTAATAATAACATTAATTTTTTCAATAATTTCACATATATCATCACTACTATACATTTGCTTGTTTTTTCTGTCTTCTCAAATCATTGAATATCAAAGCAATATTCTTTTATTGCTAAGTAAAATTAGATTAAATAAAAGTTTGTTTTCACCAATTGCACTTGTTCTTGTTGCTACAGCCTTAGCTTTCTTATTCAGTGATTTTTCTAATGACATAGTAAACGCACTTATTAATAAATTTGTTGGTTATAGCATAGCAAATAAAGGATTTAATAGTGGTCCATTTGGAGCTATATATAGGATTTCAATATTATTCATATGGACACTCTATAGCGCAAAAAGATTAATTAGTAATCAGCAGGTTACTATTAAGGGCTCATTGCGAAAGAATATAAATTTAAATATAATTATGACTTCTATTTTGACTTTCTTGATTACAACACCCCTTGCATTTTTTGCACTAGGAATATTTGTAAGGTTTTCTTATTATACCTACATCTCTATCGGGTTAGTAGCACTTAGCTTGTCAGATTACCTACAGAATAATGTTTCAAATCAATCAAAATATAATGTATATTTTTTGTTGTGTTTATTTGTCGGTATTGTTTCATATAATAGTAGTGCAGTCTTAAAGCAGTTGTAGACTCAATGAAGTTAAGATCAATTATCATTTCACCTTATATATCTTTGCCTTCAGATCAAAGAGCATCAAGTGATAGGGTTCTGATTTTGGCTCAAAAATTGTCAGAGACTAGAGAAGTAATTGTTATTACTACTAATTTTGACCATCATAAAAAATCTTTTAGACCTTCTTTTAGATCTAATTCACTATCCTTTAAATGTTTACCTGTTATACCCTATAAAGAAAATATATCACTTGCCAGATTGCTATCCCTTATTTCTTTCTCCTCTTATATCTTTTTCTATTTTATTTATAGATTTATTATTTGCGCCTTTTCTTTTAATGTTGAATCAACATATTTTGCGCTTCCTTTCATCGGTACTCCTATAATTCCTTGGCTAGCTTCATTCTCTTCTAATAAAGTTATCATTGACTATCAAGATGTTTGGCCTGAAGCTTTTTCATTATTTATAAAAAATAGAAAATTACTTAAACTGATTACATTTTCAAGAAATCTCATTTGGAATAGACTTTTCCTGAAGAGAATTACAGCTCTTTTTACTGTTTCATCTAGAATGTCAGCGCAGATCAAGCACCTATATCCTTATATAAAACCTAAAGTTATCCTAATAGGATCAAAGAGAATTTTTGAAATTCCAGAGAAATTACAAGCTATAAAGGGAACTCAAGCGATTAAGATTTTCTATGCCGGTTCAATGGGCACAAGTTATGATTTGAAAACCTTGTGCGAAGCTACCTTATATTTTAATAAGACTAGTTCAAAAAAAATTCAATTACATCTATACGGAGAATATAAATCTAATGCTAATTTATATAAATTTTATCATAATTCACCTAATATATACTTCCATGGAAACCTAAGTCATAATGAACTGCTTAAGCCATTACTATCATCCTATATATCTATTAATCCAATTAAAGCTAGTTCTAATGCCTCATTTACAAATAAATTATCATTATATTTTAGCGCATTAACTCCATGCATAAGTACATATTATTCTGACGAGGTTACAGAAATATTTTCCAAGCTAGGACTTCCTCTGTATCAAGCTGGTGATTACATTTCATTGGCAAATAAAATCGAAGAATTGATTAATATGCAACCTGATGATTATTATAGAATACTAAATCTTCTATATAATTATAGTAAAAATAATTTAGATATAACCAATAACTATAATACTATTTTAAAATCTTTCTAGTATGATCAATCGTAAAAAGTTACTTTTAATTGTTATTCTAAGTAAGGATAATCCTAATGATGTTAAGCTAACACTCTCCTCAATTGAATATGCTCTAAATTCTTATAAATCAAGTGTTTTAATAGTAGGTTGCGATAAATCTATCTACAGTGATTCAATAGAAAACTTGTATAACCAAACTCTTCAAGGCTTTGATTACTCATTCAATAGGCAAATCTCTTCTGGTATCTATCAAGCTTTTAATGAGGTTCTGCTTGATTATGGAAATCATGCAGATTGGGTCTATTTCTTAAATTCAGGAGATTCAATGCTAGAGTCATTTTCAGAAATTCTAACTTGTGTGAATGATCATAGTTCAAATGATTTGGATTCAATTATATTTAGGACTGAATGTCATTTGAATAATATCAATTTTTATGTAAAACCTGTAGCTACTGCCTCGAAAATACCTTTATCTCTATATTTAGATTATGCTTTAAAGTTTCCCTTTGCTCTTTTCCCTTCTCACCAGGGAATATTATTTAGTACAGAGTTTCACCTTGGAAATTTATATCAGCCATCCCTAGGTTTAAAA
>QCGF01000036.1 GCA_003278175.1 Prochlorococcus sp. AG-363-P15 | reverse complement strand
CTCTTTCGGACTTGGGCTTATCCCAGCAATGCTAAGGGGGCAAGAATATGTAGAAGAATGTGATGACAAATCATGGAGCGAATGGCTAAGAGCACAAAACATTCCAGAACGAGTAAATGATGAAGTTTTTATTGCCATGAGCAAGGCATTGAACTTTATTAATCCTGACGAAATATCATCCACTGTTTTACTGACAGCTTTAAACAGATTCCTACAAGAAAAAAATGGCTCCAAAATGGCTTTTCTGGATGGAGCCCCACCAGAGAGACTATGCGAACCAATAGTGGAGCATATTCAAAAACTTGGTGGTGAAGTACACCTGAATAGTCCCCTTAGAAATATAAATTTAAACTCGGATAAAAGCGTAAAAAGCTTCCAAATTGGAGGTGCAGATATAAATGAAAGGAAAGACATTTATGCCGATGCATATGTAAGCGCACTCCCAGTAGATCTATTTAAATTACTAATACCTGGCGAATGGAAAAACCTAGCTATTTTCAAGAAATTAGATGGCCTTCGCGGAGTCCCAGTAATAAATATTCATCTCTGGTTTGACAGAAAGCTTACAAATATTGACCATTTACTATTCAGTCGCTCGCCTTTGCTAAGTGTATATGCAGATATGAGCATTACATGCAAAGAATATGAAGATCCCAACAGGTCAATGTTAGAATTAGTATTTGCACCTGCAAAAGATTGGATTGGCAGAAGTGATGAAGATATTATTCAAGCAACATTAGGAGAACTAAAAAAACTATTCCCAATGCATTTCACTGGGGAAAATCAAGCAAAGCTGAGAAAGTATAAAGTTGTAAAAACACCTCTTTCGGTATATAAAGCTACTCCTGGATGCCAAAAAATTCGCCCTAGCCAAGAAACTCCTATAAACAATTTCTTCTTGACTGGTGATTACACCATGCAAAGGTATTTGGCTTCCATGGAAGGAGCTGTCCTAAGTGGAAAATTATGTGCTGAAGTAGTCAATGAAAAGAAAGAAACATTGCCTGAATCTGAATCAAAAAACAAAGTTTGATCAGACTAAAAATGAAACTGGGCTTATCTAATTCACAAAATCTCAACACAAAGGCTTCTATAAGCCTTGAGAACGCATACGAAACATGCAGAAAAGAAACTGCCCAATGGGCTAAAACCTTTTATCTCGGAACTCTTCTACTACCTCCAATAAAAAGAAGGGCTATTTGGGCCATTTATGTCTGGTGCAGGCGAACCGATGAGCTAATGGACAGTCCAGAGGCAATGAAAAGGTCAGTAAATGAGCTTTCAGATCGACTTGATCATTGGGAAGAGCGGACTAAAGCAATATTTTCTGGACAAGTAATAGATGAGCTTGATGCTGTAATGGCGGATACCTTGCAAAACTTCCCTCAATCAATTCAACCTTATCTCGACATGATTGAAGGTCAAAGAATGGATTTAAATAAAACTCGATACTCAACTTTTGAAGAGCTAGAGCTTTATTGCTACAGAGTTGCTGGAACTGTCGGGCTTATGACTCAAGATGTAATGGGCATCGACCCTGCATATACAACAGCCCCCTGGAGCCAGGCTCCTGACCCTTCAGAAGCAGCTATTGCCCTAGGCATCGCAAATCAGCTCACAAACATTTTGAGAGATGTAGGAGAAGACAGAGGGAGGGGCAGAATTTACATCCCTCAAGAAGATCTAGAAAGATTTGACTATTCAGAATCTCAACTTCTGGATGGAGTTGTTAACACTCAATGGAAAGCATTAATGGCATTTCAATTAAAACGTGCAAGAGAATGGTTTGATAAATCAGAAGAAGGTGTTCGCTGGCTTTCAGCTGATGCTCGTTGGCCTGTATGGACTTCTTTAAGGCTTTATAGAGGAATCCTCAACGTAATAGAAAGGAACGAATATGACGTTTTCAATAATCGAGCTTATGTAAATAAGTGGATCAAATTAGTTGAGCTTCCCTTGTCATTCTTAATTTCCCAAGCTCGCTAGCAGCATAAATATTTAAATTATCT
Source organism: Prochlorococcus sp. AG-363-P15 (assembly GCA_003278175.1). Lineage (GTDB taxonomy): Bacteria > Cyanobacteriota > Cyanobacteriia > PCC-6307 > Cyanobiaceae > AG-363-K07. Next base: position 6,877 of record QCGF01000036.1, on the reverse strand, counting down.
CAGGATTTGTTGAAAAGTCCATTCACACTGGTGTCTTTTGATTTGCAAGAAGATCCTTTAATTTCGCAAGTTCTCCTGCCCAGCGAGGGTCTGGTCCAACTTGTTCTTGAGAATCACTGTGAACAACTTTCTTGGCTTGCTTACGCTTCCCACCTTGATTATTCCCATTAGATGAGGCGTTATTCCTTCTACCCCCTCCATTATTTGAGTCACGGCGTTCTGAACGTTCAACGCGCAAATTATTACCATTAAACTCTCGGCCATTAAGTTGCTCTATAACAGCATTTGCTAATTTTTCATCTTCGACATTTGCAAAACCAAACCCCCTACATCCGCCTGACTCTCGATCAAAAACTGGTTTAAAACGAATCCCTTTTCCTACCGAAGCAAAAAGTTCTTCAAGCTCTTTGCTTTCAAAAGTTTGGGGCAAATTACCGATGTAAAGGCGAACGCTCATGAAACAAAGGGGGAAAAGGAAAGGAATGATCCGGTCAGGATGCTGAAATTCTTCACTTACATGCAGTTAATCACATTGAGGTCGAATTATGTTGTAACCAGTCACGAGCCTCTTCAAAAGTTTGATCTAAGTTAATCAATCTATCAAAAGCTCTTTCATGGGATAAATGCTTCATAAGCGCTCCTAACTGAGGCCCTTCTGAAATGCCAAGAGTCTCTTTAAGAATATTTCCATCCACTGGAGAGGCAGGGTGAAAAAGTGGATCTTTTGAATCCCGCCAACGATCCAGCCAAGCCTCTTGATCCTTAATAGAAAAATCAAGTATCAATGCAGGCAAAAAATCTTCTAAATCCTGATGCAATTGTAGTCGATCAGCCTCAATTAATGTCTGATAAGCCTTGCCATCATTGAGCTTTTTCCATTTTCGTAGAAGTTGACATTGTTTACATATTCTTCGACTGAAACGCAATTGAACCAAGCCAAAATCACTCAATAAAAAAGTAAGTCTAGCCAAAGGCAAAGCCAAAGATAATTCACTTGAAGTAAAAGCTTTTGCATCTAAAGTTGAGGGAATAGCAGCTTCAGAAGGATTACTCCACAAATCCAAAATGCCAATTTCTCTTAGAAGACATATCACCTCGTCAGCATTCTGAATCCCAACAATGAGATTTAATTCTGACTGGATTCTTTCGGGTGCAGACTTTGGCAAAAGTGAAGAGTAAGTGTTTATAAAAGTTCTTGTTTGAGGGTCAAGGAAAAAATCCAATTCCGCCATCAACCTCAAACCACGAAGACACCGCAAAGGATCGTCAACTAAATTTTTCTCACTTACTGCAACAAGCCGCTTTTGTTGTAAATCTGCAATTCCTCCAGTGGGGTCGATCAGTTTTGAATTTGGTTCAACAGTCATTGCAATTGCATTAATCCTGAAATCACGTCTCCAAAGGTCTTCCTCCAAACTTCCACCGATTTGCCTGGCCAAATCAAAGGACCAACCGTTACAAGCCAAACGAGCAACATCCCTCTCAGCATCAAGCACCACTGAAGTTGCCCCTATGATTTTCGCCAACTTATTGGATAGTTGAATAGCATGATCTGGGACAACTATGTCTATATCAGGCTTTTCATCCAATCTATTCAGCAAACCATCTCTAACAGCGCCTCCTACCAAGGCACTACCAATGGGCAAGTGATTAACTGGCAAAGGCCATTTATCTGGATTAAGTCTTTCCCAAACTGCTTTAACCAAAGAAGAGTTATCCTCATTCAAAATGGTGCCATCAGCGAAAGTTGAATAAATGTGCATATGCATTGACTGCAGCTGGGTTGATCGGTGCAAGGCCTATCACGCAGTAGAGCGCCAACATCAAGTAGCGCATCTAAACGCATCCCCTGATCTAGAGCCCATAGACCCATTGATTCACATAATTATCAAAGAGCTGCCAGAAGGTGGGACAGGTATTGAATGGGATGTAAGAGCTTGCAAAAGTTTTGTTAAAGAATCAGGGAGGTGGATGAAATTACGCCCTGGAGAAAAAGTCCCTATATGAATCTAAATACCCCAGAGAGGAAAAGCAGAAACAAAGGTTCCTTACTCATGGCACTGCATAGCAGTTCCAATACTCTTGGTGTGGCAATAATTGATGCAAGAGAACCCCATCAAAGCCTCAAAAGTTCTACCTTCCCACTAGGCCGCGAATTATCAAAAAGTATCATCAGTTGCGTCGAGAAAATTCTTCCATCTGAGTATTGGCAGCAGCTCTGTCGTTTATCAGTTTCTATTGGCCCAGGAGGCTTTACAGGTACACGTCTAACAGTGGTAATGGCAAGAACTATTGCTCAACAATTGAACATATATCTCGACGGAATAAGCAGCTTTGCTCTCATGGCCCCTCGACTAGCGGCATCACTTAATTCCAATATCCAAGGTAAACAATTCTGGATTGTAAAAGATCTTCCTAGACGCGGATTGATCGCTGGGGAATATCTAATAGGAAATTATTTGAGATCTAAAGATTTTTGGGAGGTAATAGAGATAAAGCACCCATACCTTTTGCCTTATGATTTCAACCCACAACCTAAAATAATCGCGAGTGACAATGTTGATATTGATGTCATTCAGCTATTAAAGCTCTCACTAAATGAGCATCAGTTAAGTCAAGAAAGTCACTGGAGAAATACACTGCCAATATATCCAACCTCTCCAGTAATGAATAATTATCAGACGGAAAATCTACCTAAAAAATCCAACCAAGAGTATTAACTAATCAAAATCTACTCTTTCAATTAGTAAATTTATACTTTTCTGCAGTTGCTTGGTTGTCGCCTCCAAATCATCTTTCTTTCTACTTTTTGGAGCAGGAATTGGCTTGCCAATACGCAAATAAATCGGGATCAATCTTGGCAAAAATGAGCCTGATCCAAGTGCCCTGTGACTATTCACTATTGCAACAGGAAGCAAAAGAGAGCCGCTTCGAGCCGCCAACAGTGCGGCTCCTGCCAGTGGATTATTTACCCTTCCATTCACTTGTCGTTTACCATCCAAGAAAACACCTATTGCCCAACCTTGTTTTAAACGTTCTGTCGCAGTTCTAATCGCTTCTCTATCACTAGCACCTCTTTTAACTGGATATGCTCCACAGGCTCGGATAATTTGACCTAACAAAGGAATAGTAAATAACTCTGCTTTAGCCATAAACGAAACTGGTCGGCCTAAAGCATGCCCCAAAATAGGAGGATCTAAATGTGAGCCATGGTTAGCAACAACAACTAAAGATCCATTCATAGGGACATTTTTATTACCAAAAGTACGGCCTCTAAAGAAGAATCTAAACAAAGGAAATACAAATAAAAAGCTAACAATCAAATAAACAAAGCTTGGCCTGGGCGGAACAAGGTTCGAAGCCTGATCTGATATATAAGAATTTTCAGGATTCAAGATCAATACCCCAAATCTCTCGCATTAGATAACTGATTAGTTGCAACTCCTTTGAGCGATCGCTTTGCGAGACCGCTCAAAACATTCCCAGGGCCAATTTCCACCATATTTGTTATACCTTCAAGAACCATGGTTTCCATTGTCTCGCGCCAACGCACACCTGAGGTCATTTGCATCTTTAACCTTTTTTTTAAAAGCTCAGCATCACAACTAGGGGTTGGGTCGGCATTGCTCAAAACTGGAGTCTGAGCTTGATGAAAATTCACCTCATCAAGTTCCAATGCAAAAGCTTTAGATGCTTCTTCCATAAAGGGGGAATGAAATGCACCTGAAACCTTTAGTGGGATAGCCCTTTTACATTTCAAAGCACCACTCACTGCCTGGACAGATTCCGGAGCACCTGACAAAACAACTTGTGTAGAACTGTTGTCGTTAGCAATCACAACACCTTCAGTCGCGCCAACAAGATCATTAAGCTCTTGCCTATCAAATCCAATTAATGCAGTCATTGCCCCTCCACCTGCATTGGCCATCAACTCAGAACGACGCTTCAACAAACACAAAGCAGTTTCCGCATCAAAAACTTGAGCCGCATAAAGCGCAACCAACTCCCCCAAGCTGTGGCCTGCTACTAATGAAGCATTGCGTCCTTGTCTCAAAAGATCATCGACTAGTAATGACTCAACAACAAACAATGCTGGTTGAGTATTCCTAGTGTCATCAAGGTCATTGAGGAAATTTGCATCCTCATTATCTCGACAAATCTTTAAAAGGTCTCGCCCCAATAACTGCGAAGCAAAGTCAAATCGCTCTTTAGCACCTGGCAAAGACAATAGATCGTTCGCCATGCCAAGTTTCTGAGAACCTTGCCCTGGAAATACCCAAGCAATCGACATAAAACCTATTCAGCCAATTCATCAAGCCTATAAGGGACCATGCCAACGAAATAAGGCAGCCCCCCAACTCAAACCAGCACCAAAGCCACTACTAGCTATTAAATCCCCTGGTTTAACACGCCCATCCCTAACAGCTTCATCCAACATTAAAGGGATTGTCCCAGCAGAAGTATTGCCATATTTAGCAAGATTGCTTAAGACCTTCTCATGAGGGATAGCAAAACGATCCGCTACAGCGTCCAAAATGCGCTTATTGGCCTGATGTAATAGCAACCAATCTAATGATTCCGGCAAAGTATCGTTTGCACTTAAAAGCTCTTGAAGAATTCCAGGGACTTCTCTAACTGCAAATTTATAAACCTCTTGTCCATTCATTTGAATAGGGGAAAAACCACCTCTTTGATGATTAACCCCATCAATTAAAGGATTGAACTCTTCAATCTGATGCAAATTCAAACAATGTCCTCGATCACCATCAGATTTCAACTTGAAACCTATTAGTCCATCATTTTCACCAGTAGTCGCTTCTAGAGCTACCGCTCCAGCACCATCACCAAACAAAACACAACTTCTGCGATCATCCCAATCCACCCAACGACTCAATTGATCAGCCCCTATAACTAATGCCCTTCTCATAGAACCACCACGTAAAAATTGGGCCGCAGTGATCAATGCAAATAAAAACCCACTACATGCAGCTGTGAGATCAAAAGCTACTGCCTCTTTGGCTCCTAATTTGGCTTGCACCTTTGGAGCAGAACCAAATAAATCATCTGGAGTTGAAGTAGCCAGCAAAACTAAATCAATACTATTTGGATCCCATCCAGCCATTTGAATAGCTAAGTCAGCAGCTTGATAACTAAGTTCAGCAAGATTTTCCTTTGGACCGCTCACACGTCTTTCAGAAATTCCTGTCCGGCTATGAATCCATGAATCATTTGTTTCAACCCTCAAACCGAGTTGATCATTGGTAATTCTTTGGAGAGGAGTGGCACTCCCACTACCCACCAAAGCTATCCCTGAATGTCTTTGGGTGTTTTTTGCTGCCAAAGGCTATTTAAGTTCCAATTGAATTAGTCAATCACAAAACCTAACGATCACTAGTAGAAACACTAGGAATAGAAGGTTGTTGCAGTTGCGCCAAATCATCCATGACCCCATGGTTTGCAGCCGAATGAGCAAGGCGAAGAGCACTTACAACTGAAAGAGCCTTACTACTGCCATGACCAATCACACAAATACCATTCACTCCCAGCAAAAGAGCCCCTCCATGTTCAGCATGATCGAGCCGCTTTTTAATTCTTTTAAGGTTGGAGCGTAAAAATGCAGATCCAACTTTGCCTCTTCTACCACGTGGCAATTCTGCACGCAGTACATCCAACAAAACGCTGCCTACAGATTCAAGAAATTTGAGTAAAACATTTCCTGTAAATCCGTCGCAAACGACAACATCAAATTCCCCTGAAAGGACATCTCTCCCTTCACAATTCCCTGCAAAGTTAAAGCGTTCTTCGGTATTCAATAACTGGTAAGTTTGAAGTGCAAGATCATTGCCCTTACAAGATTCCTCGCCAATATTTAATAATCCTATACGAGGCTCACTTACTTGCAAAACATCCCGTGAATATATATTTCCTAGCAAAGCAAATTGATGCAAATAAGTTGGCTTACAATCCATATTTGCTCCTACATCCAAAACCAACACAGGTTGTCCAGGATCCTTTGTTGGGAATAGTGCACCTATTGCTGGACGATCAATCCCTCCAAGCCTGCCCAATCGAAAAATGGCAGAAGCCATTAATGCCCCCGAATTTCCAGCTGAATAAACCGCCAATGCTTCTCCTTTTTTAACCAGGTCCATAGCAACATTGATACTTGCTTTTCTTTTGCGTCTAACAGCAGTAGCCTCCTCATGCATTTCAACAGAAGGGCCACTGGGAATTAACTGCATCTGACCAGCTTCAATTGCCTCCTGAAGTGATTCGTTCAGTTCCATTTCTTTAGCAGCATTTATAACTTTTTCGGATTCACCAACAAACTTGATTCGAATTGGCAATCGGTGCAAAGCCTGTAAACAACCATCAAGAATTTGACCAGGTGAGTTATCTCCTCCCATCCCATCGACAGCAATCCATAGCCGCTGATCATCTGCAACAGTGTTTTTTTCCAAACCACTCTCACTTCCTTGAAGTCGGCGTAGAGGATCAAAAACAAGTGGCTGAAGCATATTCCCAGCCATAGATCCTGCACTGGTAACGACAGAGCCAGCACTCGAGACAACTGTGCCCGCGACAGTGCCTGCTGCAGAAGCAGAATTAGCAGCAGTATCCACAATTGTTGTCACCGCAGCATTCCTGCGATACCAAATGACCAAACGCCTTATTGCCCTTGGTCGATTGGCCTTATTGCGCTGCAAAAAGTCAGCGGAGGTATCAGTGTCCATCTGAACCAATGGAATCCACTATGCGCTGGAACAAATAACCCGTTCCCCTTGCAGTGAGGATGAGCTCAGGGTTTGCAGGGTCATCTTCTAACTTTGAACGAAGCCTGGAAATATGAACATCCACCACACGTGTATCGACATGA
>QCGF01000035.1 GCA_003278175.1 Prochlorococcus sp. AG-363-P15 | reverse complement strand
AGATCGTTTTGAATGAAGATCTAGTTGATTAGCTAATACTGCCAATTTAAGACCCACCTCTTGAAGCTCTTTTTCAGCAATTGAACCCCTAACCAAACCAGCCCCTGCAGTCAATTCCAACTCCTTTCCCCTTGTATTACCACATCGAATAGCGACTCTAAACTCTGCATTTCCACCACTATCGATCCAACCAATTGGAGCGGCATAACATCCCCTTTCAAAAGGTTCTAATGTCCTCAACCAGCTCATTGCATCTCTTCGAGGGAAGCCTGCAACAGCGGGAGTGGGATGTAGAGCATCGGCCAAAGTCAAAGGTGCTGTTCCAAATGCATAAGCATTAATGGGCGTATGCAGATGTACCAAATGACCATGTCTAGCCAGTTGGGGCTTCCGAGGTCGTCGAGGTTGAAGACCTTGGCCAAGTAAATGGTCAGTAATTGAAGAAACTACCAACTCATGTTCTCGTAAATCTTTGTCAGATCTAAGAAGTGCTTGACCATCGACTCTTGTTGCAGTGCCTGCAAGAGCATCAATATATATTTGCCCGTTGTGAAGACTCAGCAATCTTTCAGGTGAAGCACCAAAAAAAGCTTCTTCTTCACTTGGTTGCCAGAGGAAACGACAACTGCCTGGCTGCTCCCTACGTAGCCTCACCAGCATTGCCAAAGGATCTAATGGCCTTTCAAGCGATATTGACTGACGAACTGCCAAGACCAATTTGTCCAGGGTACCATTGTTGACAAGCTCAATTCCTTGAATCAAAGCCGGTCTATAACAGTCCTGCCATTGCTGTGGGAATGAAAGTCCTGAAGCAATATTCGTCGAAATTCTTTCTTTACACACTATTGGTTCCTGAAGACGCTTTCTCATTAACCACAACTCTTCAGCAAGTTCTCTAGCCTCTGCTTCATGAGTAGTTACCGCCGTCAAACGGAGCCAGCTATTAAATCCCTGCCGACTAAACTGCCATCTGGGAAGCACGGCTTGTACAGCTGGAGGAATCTCCTCTGCCCTTTTTCTCTCGGAGGCTTGCTCGAAAAAAGAAAACTTTAAAAGCACCCTTGGGCTGCCAAGAGATGGCACTTGGGGCGTCACATCTACCAAACGTCCAAGAGAAACATCACTGAAGCGTTGAGCTAGCTCAAATCTCCTTGGTCCAGAGAGATCTAAAGACTGACATTTCCCCGCAGCGACAAAACAACGTCCTGGAGCACCATCCCAAAGAAACCGAAATTCCTCAGTAGCAGCGAGTACAGGTAACTTGTCAAGAGGGTCACCACCTTTAATAGGAAGCGCCAAACTCAAAACAGGCTCATCCACCTTCCTGCCACGCCAGCATCTTGCTGTTGCGGTCAAGATTTCACTAAAGGTGGGTCCAGCGGTCATAAGAAATACCAGCTGATCACACAGACTGCTCAAATGTATAAAACGTCACCAGGCAAAAAAGGGACGAATTCCATGCAAAACCAACAGGATGTTGCATCCCTTTACTACTCCAATACTAAAAAACGTCAACTTTGGAAAGCCGCAATCAAGTGGCCATTGTATTCAGTCGCGGTGATGCCAGTCCTTTTGGCGGCAGGATGGAGGCTAGGTGCGGGGCAAACTGTTCGTATTGACCAATTCATCGGTTTTCTTTTTGCATCAGTCTTACTTTTGCTTTGGGAGAACCTCACCAATGACCTTTTTGATGCAGATACAGGCATCGACGAATTCAATAAACCCCATTCTGTTGTTGCACTACTAGGAAAAAAACAACCAGTAAAGCGTCTGGCCTATATCTCATTATTCCTGGGTTTAGGCCTGATTCTATTTTTGGCCTTAAGAAGCAACCCTGCTGTGATGTTTTTGGTTTTAGGCAGTTGTGTTCTTGGTTATTTATATCAAGGTCCACCTTTCCGTCTTGGATACCAAGGGTTAGGAGAACCTCTGTGCTGGATTGCTTTTGGTCCTTTTGCTACGGCTGCTGCATTACTAGTACTTTCACCTAACAACAGCACTGGAACACAAATCCCTTGGAAGATAGCTACCACTCTTGGAGCTGGTCCCGCTTTGGCTACAACGCTAATTCTGTTCTGCTCACATTTTCATCAAGTAACGGAAGATGCCGCACATGGGAAAAAATCCCCTTTAGTACGGTTAGGAACTAAGCGTTCTGCTGCACTCATTCCATGGGGCTTAGCTCTAATACTTGGTTTGGAATGGAGTCCAATAATGCAGGGCCATTGGCCAATAACAGCACTACTAGGAATTATTGGTTTGCCTTCAGGGATCGATCTAATACGTTTACTAAAAAAACACCACAATCATCCTGAATTGATTATGAACTGCAAATTCCTAGCACTACGGTTCCAAGCCTTAAATGGCTTGGGATTAAGTATTGGACTGGCTATTGCACCTGCTTTGGGATTGGAATCAGTCGGATGATAGAAGCCTAAATAAATGCTTTTGACTCTTCATATAAAGCCTTTCTCATTTCGGCTCAACCAGACCCTGGAAACATCGCAAGGCGTTCTTAAAGGGAAAAAAGGTTGGTTATTACATCTGGAAAACTCAAGAGGGGAGCATGGTTGGGGTGAAGTATCTCCATTCAAAATCTCAGAACTTGCTTTATGTCAAAAAATCCTAAAAAACATTGGCCCAAAAACCTCTCGTGAAAAGCTAGAAGCTGAAATTGCTAATTGGCCTGGGGCATTGGCTTTTGGGATAGGTGCTGCCTTAGCAGAACTTGATGGACTCATCAATTCCACTAGTAAAGAAGATTGGCTTACTCCTCCAGAATCTGCAATTTTATTGCCAAGCAATCAATCCGTTTTACATGCAATTGATTTGATCAGAATCAATCAAGAAACACCTAATAATCCATTTACCTTGAAATGGAAAATTGCCCGTGATTCAAACATCAAAGAAGAAGAACTACTTTTAGAAATCTTGCAACATCTTCCTCCAAATGCACGACTAAGACTTGATGCAAATGCTGGGTTTAATCGAAAACAAGCTCAAAAATGGGCAAAGCACTTTCATAACGACCCCAGATTGGAATGGTTTGAACAACCTTTGCCTGCAGATGACCTAGAAGGCCTTTCCAAGTTGTCTGAAGAAATCCCCGTTGCTCTCGACGAATCTCTCTTCCTGCAACCAAGTCTTCGAAGAAGCTGGCAAAGTTGGCAGATCCGACGACCTCTATTAGAAGGGGACCCAAGAAAACTTCTCAAAGAACTACATGAAGGAATCGGTTACAGAGTATTGAGCACTGCCTTTGAAACAGGAATAGGTCAACGTTGGATCCACCACCTAGCAGCATTACAACATCAAGGACCAACCCCAGCAGCACCTGGGCTTGCTCCAGGGTGGTGTCCTGATACGCCTCTATTCAGTAGCGATCCAAGCATTGTTTGGGAAGCCGCATGAAAGAGCTCATGTATTTGAGATGTGACCCATATGATTTTTTAGAATGTACTAAAAAAATTTCTAGTGCCATTGAAAATGACACTTGGATTCAACTATCACCACCAAAAGGCAACACAGTCGAAATACCAAAAAATTTTCTTCCCAAAAAACCCGGTATTGTCATCTCCAGTGGAGGCAGTATTGAAGGGCCTCATCATTGTTTGCAGCCATTTTCACATCTAGATCAATCGGCTATTGCAACTGGTCAATGGCTAAAAAATCTAGGTTTTGAACCCAAGGATTGTCGAATCTTCAATCCTTTACCAATGCACCACGTAAGTGGACTTATGCCTTGGTGGCGAAGCAAAATTTGGGAGGCAAAACATACTTGGCTGATGCCATCATTAATGCGTAACCCAATCGAATTAGAAACGTCATTCAAGTCTCTCTTTCATCAAAATAATGATCCACTAATCCTTTCATTAGTTCCTACACAATTACAACGTCTAATCAATAACCCAGCAGGTACACGTTGGTTAAAGTCTTTCGATGTGGTCTGGGTTGGTGGATCAGCTATTTCGGAAGCTTTGGCTCTACAAGCCAGAAGAAAAGAAATACGTTTAGCTCCTTGTTATGGATCAACTGAAACTGCTGCAATGGTTACAGCTCTTAGTCCCAAAGCATTTCTATCAGGTGAAGAAGGTTGCGGGCATCCATTAGAAGATGTTGAGCTTCGTCTAAATCATGTTGGCGCATTAGAAATCAAAACACAAAGACTCGCCTTAGCAAGGTGGAAAGAAGGCTCTCTAGAGAACTTGCCTAAAAATAGCGGATGGTGGCAATCCGGCGATTTAGCCAAGCTAACCCAATGCGATTGTTTACTTCGCCTGGAAATCTTGGGTCGGCTAGACACAGCAATCCACTCAGGAGGAGAAACCATTTTCCCTGAGCAATTAGAAAGAAGATTGGTAGAGTTTGCGAAAAAAAATAACTTGCAAATCCAAAATATTATGCTCTTAACTGTTGATAATATTGAGTGGGGAGAGCGTTTGGTTGGTCTTATCAAGTGGGAAGCAAAACTAACAACGCTTGAAAAAAAACAACAGTTCAAAATAATTGAGAGTCTTATTAAAACTTGGCTTCCTGCAGAACGCCCCTTCACATGGCATGATTGTCCTTCCCTGGCAGTAAATTCAGTAGGAAAATGGGAGCGTCTGAGATGGAAAAAGTGGTTAAATCAAGTTACTAGTAATTGATTTCATTTGAATGATTACACTACTTAGATGATATCAGAAATGACATTTATTTATATAATCTAGACTGGCTTAGGTCCCAAATTTACAGATGATGCTTCTAACCAAAGAGTTATATTCTCTGGCAAATTTGAACGCTTTCGAGTATCAAAATCAATTGCCAGATGTCGAATTAGGGCCAAAGCAACACTTTGGCCCTCTCGTTGAAATTTACTTTGGACTTGAAAGCTACTATTGTCAATTTTTTCTGGGCAAAGAATGATTTCCAAATGGTCACCAGCCTTAATAGGCAATAAGAAATCAGCCTTGCAATGCACAATGGGTAAAGCAACCTTAAGATTTACCTCTTTATAAATACCATCAGGGAAAACATCAGAGGAATGAACCCCATATCTCTCTAAGCTCTCTTCCCAAGCTTCATGACACCAACGAAAGAGGTTATGAAAATGCATTACGCCAGCTGCATCTGTTTCCCCAAAACGAACTGTTTGCTTTAAAAACAGCCAATGAGCAAGTTGTGTAGACGTCAAGAATAAAGTCAGCGATCTACCGAACCCATGATGACGTCAATTGAGCCAAGAATGGCCATAATGTCAGCAACTTTTGCACCTTGCAGGATATGAGGAAGTATTTGCAAGTTATTTAAATCCGCCGCACGAATTTTAAAGCGCCAAGGTGTCACATCATTGCTGCCTTGAAGGAAAACACCTATTTCCCCCTTACCTGACTCCAATCGAGTATAAATCTCTCCATTCGGAATCTTGAACGTAGGAGAGACTTTTTTCGCAACGTACTGATATTCAAATCCAGCAAAAGAACTGCTCTTACCATCCTTCATTCGTTGAGCCTCTAGGTTTTCTGTTGGTCCACCAGGAATCATTTGACACGCCTGCTTCAGAATTTTCAAAGACTGACGCATTTCTTCTATTCGCACTCGATAACGTGCATAACAATCACCTTCTGCCTCCCAAGCAACATCCCAATCAAAATCGTCATAGCACTCATAGTGATCTACTTTGCGCAAATCCCATGGGACACCAGACGCACGAAGCATTGGGCCAGAAAGACTCCAGTTAATAGCTTCTTCTCTCCCAATTGTTCCCAAGCCTTCTATACGTCTACGAAATATTGGATTATTAGTAATTAACTTTTCATACTCATCAATCTTGGGGCCAAACCACTCACAAAAATCCTTACATTTCTCAAGCCAACCCCAAGGGAGGTCACAAGCTACACCACCTATGCGAAAGTAATTATTATTAATCAAGCGTTGTCCAGTCGCAGCTTCCCAAAGGTCATAGATCATTTCCCTTTCTCTAAAAATATAAAAGAAGGGTGTCTGGGCTCCTACATCTGCCAAAAAAGGACCCAGCCAAAGCAGATGATTTGCAATTCGATTGAGCTCTAGCATCAAAACTCTGATATAGCTTGCACGCTTGGGTACAGATATGTTCGCTAAGCGCTCGGGCGCATTAACCACTATCGCCTCATAAAACATCCCAGCCGCATAATCCATACGACTTACATATGGAACAAACATTACATTTGTTCTGTTCTCTGCGATTTTCTCCATCCCACGATGGAGATACCCAATGACCGGTTCACAGTCAATAACATCTTCCCCATCCAAAGTGACCACTAAGCGCAAAACTCCATGCATAGAGGGATGATGGGGGCCAAAGTTGACCACCATTGGCTCCGTACGCGTTTCCAGCTGCGTCATGGGGCCCGGAAGAAATCAAAACTACTTTGATATTAGGAATAAACCATGATTGACCAAGCCCAAAGCAAAATTTCTGAATTCCCACACCTGCCTGTGCTTGCAACAGGAGTACTTGAATCAATAGGCCAATTACCTGAAAAACTACTTAATGGCGGTTTAATTATTGATGCAACTCTTGGTAGTGGAGGGCATTCCTCTCAGATTCTCAAAGAACATCCAAACTTAAATTTAATTGGATTAGACCATGACCCAATCGCCAGGAGAGCAGCTGCCAAACGATTAGCCCATTTCGGGAAAAGAGTCAAAATTGTCGGAACCAATTTTGCAGATTTCACCCCCCCGGAACAGGCCGTTATGGTCTTTGCAGATCTGGGGGTAAGCAGTCCACAGCTAGATGTTGCAAAAAGAGGTTTTAGCTTCCGTTTGAATGGACCGCTAGACATGCGCATGAACCCAGAGGAAGGGGTAACAGCCGCAGAACTTATACAAAGCCTAAAAGAGAACGACCTTGCAAATATCATCTATGCATATGGCGAAGAAAAATTCTCGAGAAAGATTGCAAGAAAGATCAAAAGAGACTTAAAACAATTTGGTCCTTATAAAGATACTTGTTCTTTAGCTTATGCAATTGCTGGGTGTTACCCACCTAAAATGCGTTACGGAACAATTCACCCTGCTACACGGACATTTCAAGCATTGCGAATAGCAGTCAATAATGAACTAGAAGTTCTTGATCGGTTTCTAATAAAAGCTCCAGATTGGATTAAAATAGATGGTTTATTTAGCATAATTAGCTTTCACTCTCTTGAAGACAGACGTGTAAAACAATCATTTTTAAATGACGCGCGACTAGAAAGAGTTACTCGAAAACCACTCCAGGCAACTTGTGAAGAAATTGCCAGTAATCCAAGAAGTAGAAGTGCGAAGTACCGAATAGCCCGGCGCAAGTCAATTTAAAAAGAATCATATAAACCTCCTCTTAGCTATTTCTTTAGTGGTCATTAATTGAAAAATTAAAATTACTCTTTTCTTAAATCACTTACAACTTTTGTGATTAGAAATACTGCCTCTTTGATGTGCTCAATAGTTGTATATCTTCCAAGACTTAATCTAAGAGAAGATTCAGCCTCAAACTTACTTCTCCCAAGAGCCATCAAAACATGAGAGGGTTCTCCATTACTGCAGGCCGAACCACTACTACAAGTCATAAAAGGCCTCAAATATTGATGCAAAAGTCTTCCTCTAATACCTGGAATAGTAATATTTAAATTATTTGGCAGACGATGCTCCATAGAACCATTAAGCATCACATCTGGAATCTTTTCTCTTAAGCCATTCCACAATTCATTACGTAAATTAAAAAGTCTAACTTGAGCAATATCTAACTCTTCAAATGCAATCTCTGCTGCTTTCGCTAGACCAACAACCAATGGGACAGGGATAGTGCCTGGTCTAATTCCATGCTCTTGTCCTCCACCCCATTGAAGAGGAAGAATAGGTGTATTTTCTTGAATCACCAAAGCCCCAATGCCTTTTGGACCGTATATTTTATGCCCACTAAAAGTTAATAAGTTAATACCGATTTTATCTATTTCAAAATTGATTTTCCCAACTGCCTGAACTGCATCACTATGAAAGACAACGCCTCGTTGTTGACACAGTTCAGCTAATTGGTCCAGTGGTTGCAAAACTCCTATTTCATTATTGGCCATCATTACGCTAACTAAAAATGTATCCTTTTCAAAAGCCTGAACTAATTGCTCAGGATACAGAAGTCCATCAGAAGCCGGATCGATCTCTGTAAGACGAAAACCTTCTTTTTGTAGTTGTTTAAGAGGACCAATAACTGATTTGTGTTCAGTAGATACAGTGATCAAATGACCAGGCTGACCAAGCTCTAAAGATCTTGCACGGGCATAACCCAATAAAGCTAAATTATTTGCTTCAGTTGCCCCACTTGTAAAAATTAACCTTTCAGGTTTAACGTGCAAATATTCAGCCAATTGTTCTCTCGCTAAACCCACCGCTGCAGAAGCTTGCAAGCCAATTCGACTCTGACGATTTGAAGCATTACCCCAAATTTGATTCCAATAAGGTTCCATCGCAGCAAAAACCTCTGGAGCACAGGGTGTAGTTGCTTGCGAGTCAAAGTTCAGAAGAGCTCGTGAATCAGTCACACAAAAACAATTTGCTTAGAGGAGAATGAAGAAGAAAGCCTGCTTGAATGGATTGAACAAGAGAAAGCAGCGTAATGGAATAAATCTCCTTAGGATGTTTTATATAAGCAACACAAACTCAAATGGATATAATTCCAAGATTTAAGCAATTTATCAACATTAGTTAATGAGCGACACTCAACCCCCTCTGAATGAAAGTGAAAAGAAGGCTCGACTATTACTCGTTGATGACGAGCCAGGTATCCGAACTGCTGTGCAGGCATATCTTCAAGACGAAGGCTTTGACGTCTCGATAGCTTCAGATGGAGAAGAAGGTTGGCAAAAAGCTCAGCAATTATTTCCCGATTTAATTATTAGTGATGTCATGATGCCTAGATGTGATGGCTATGCTCTACTCAAAAGACTTAGGGAAGATGAACGGCTGAGCGGAACGCCTGTGATTTTTCTTACTGCAAAAGGAATGACAGTTGATAGAACACAGGGTTACTTAGCAGGAGTTGATGATTACATTTCTAAACCTTTTGACCCGGACGAATTAATCGCCCGTGTACGGAATGTGGTGAAGCGACAAGAGCGATTGCTAACTGAAGCAGCAAGATTTGCTGAT
>QCGF01000034.1 GCA_003278175.1 Prochlorococcus sp. AG-363-P15 | reverse complement strand
TTGAACTGCTTGTACCTTGATCGAGAGCTAAAAGGAGTGGCTGATTAGCCATGGTTTTTGTCTTTACCTATTGCTAGCGATAGGTTCGTCTAATGCAAAGGGAAATGCAGCGGAAGAATTTGTTTCGAACATCTCCCACTTGGGTCGCAGATGCGATTGTTTATGAGATTTTTGCTGATCGCTTCAATCGAAGTGGGCGTGTAGTCGCTCAGGATTCATTGTTTTTCCAATCATGGAACGATGAACCTTCTAGAAATGGGTTCCATGGGGGAGATTTATATGGAGTAATTGAAGGGCTTGATCATCTTGAAAGGATGGGGATTAATTGCATATATTTCACTCCGATATTTAGTTCGGCCGCGAATCATCGATATCACACCTTTGATTATTTTCAGGTGGATCCACTGCTCGGAGGGAACCTGGCTTTGGATATGTTGATTTCGGCTTTGCATGCCCGGGGCATGAAAATTGTTTTGGATGGAGTATTTAATCATTGTGGAAGAGGATTCTGGGCTTTTCATAATCTTTTGGAAAATGGAAAGAAGTCCCCATACAAAGATTGGTTTAAAGTACATCAATTTCCACTTTCACCTTATGTAAAACCTGGCGAAGATTGTGGTTATAGTTGTTGGTGGAATGATCCCGCTTTACCTAAATTTAATCATAAGAATCCGATTGTTCGTGATTATTTGATTTCAGTTGCTGTATATTGGCTTGAAAGGGGAATTGATGGCTGGCGACTAGATGTACCCGATGAAGTCCCATTGGATTTTTGGGTTCAATTTCGAGAGAAGGTTAAGGAAATTAATCCAGAGGCATGGATTGTTGGAGAGGTCTGGGGTGATGCAAGGAAATGGTTAAAAGAAGGTTATTTTGATGGGGTAATGAATTATCGAATTGGTTGGAGCATCTTATCTTGGGTTGGTGGAGAAAAGCTCAATAAGGGTTATTTGAACCCTGAATATCCATTAAAAGAAATTAATGCGGATGCATTTATTGACACAATAGAAACTACATTTAGTTGGTATTCAAAAAAGGTAAATAATAGTCAACTGAATTTACTTGATAGTCATGATGTTCCTCGTGCTTTAAATACCCTTGGTGGCGATATCTCAGCATTAAAGATTGCTCTTTGCTTGCTTTTCCTTCAGCCAGGAGCTCCATGTATTTATTATGGCACTGAGGTTGGCTTGTCAGGAGGAGCAGAGCCAGCTTGTAGAGAATGTTTCCCTTGGGGATATGATTGGGATATAGACTTGTGTTCATATATAAGATCCTTAGTGGAACTTAGGAAAAATATCCCTTTGCTTTCTAATGGGGGTATCAAATGGCGAGCACTTGGGGAAAATGGACTTTTCGGATCTTTAGAGACTGGAGAGGGTACCAACTCTGAACATAAAGGACCTCTTCTGATATATATAAATCGAAGTAAAAGATCCTTTATTGAAGTTGAGCTGCTTAGGGATGAGTGCCTGTTTTTAGTAGGTGAAGTTTCTATGGAAAGCAAGTTTTTAGCACCCCAGTCTCTTGTATTGCTTAATGGCTTGCCTTGAACTTTCCAATATTTAAATACTCTTTGAGATAAACCTAGAATTGTTTGGCTCTATTTCTAGTTGTTTTTTCGATATCAGCTTTCTCTGGACTATTTATACAAATGCGTTTAACTGGATTGAGATGTTTGTTGGCACATGCTTGGGGCGACAGTTACTTCTTTCACTAGCCCTTGGGTGATTACCTCTAAATCTTCTTCGTCAATGAGTCTTGTCTTATTTCCTATAACCTTGTTTTTAGGAATGTATATTCTAAGTCGATTGGAAAAGGAAAGCCTGCTTTATCATTTTCATTTAGACCATGTTGAAAAGTTATTATCTAAAATTCAACTGAATGGCAAAATAGAAAGGCTTGATGATTTGCAGGAAGAGAAAAGTAATGGAGCTGAGGTTTTCACTGGTTCAAATATTTTATTAGATAATGGCCATACTTACTCTAAACAAAATGATGCCCTTCTTGATCGAGATGAATTTCTTGTGCAGAACCTTCTTGCTTTTAATCAATTAGAGAATCAGACCGCCAACAAAAGTGATCAACAACCTCGACTTTTAAATGTTGTAAATTACTTTGAGATAGGTCTTCTTGCTTTTATTGCTCTTGGAGGGGCTGGCTTTATTTTTCTGGAAAGGAACAAAGTTGTTGATTACGATAATAATCTAAATGCCATTAATCTCTCGATTGAAGGAAGTGTAAATCAAAGTATTTTAGACTCTAAAGCTGTAAGAAAAAGTCAGCCAATCAATATTGATAAAAATAAGCTTGATCAATTTGACCATCCTGATCTCAAATTAAATGATAATCGAGAGGTAACAGCTAAAAGTATTTCTTCTAAAAAGATGCTTTCAGGCTTCAATGGGGGTGCATTCGATAACCAAAATAATAAAAAGAATACTTTGACATTGAGAAGATTAATGTTTGATTTGACTCCTAGCGAATATGCCTCATTAATTCCAACACCTCTTGAAATAGAGTGGTATGATCGAGGAGTAATTTGAGGAAAGACGTTTTCCTTTTTTAACTAATTTAGACATTAATTTTGGTTGATTTCTGTATAGATGGCTAAATATTATTGCCCTTACTGTTCTCCTGGGAGGAGGCTATCCCTAAGGGCGAACCATGGGAAAAAGATGTGTGCTTTCTGTGGTGAACAACTTGTTGAAGTTAAATTAATTAGCCCAAAGCAGATTGTTGCATTTGTTGTGGCTGCGGCATTCCTCATGCCCCTCGTCCTGATGGCATCTTTATTTATTCAAGAAGCAAATGAATCTGAAGCTAAAGAATCTTTATCTTCAATGTCCTTTTTGCTGAATGCAGCATCCTGACCGTGGATGTAGTTCTATTTTTCTCTTGATTTACTGCGACACCCGATCACTCTGAAACTATTTCTGATAGCTCATGTTCAAAGAACCAGCTTGTGGCTCCATTGCTTAATTCAAGAACTAGGCCAAATGCATTTCCATCTACCATTTTGTAGCCAATTAATTTTCCAAATGGATCAATGGTTAAATGCTTTATGATGCTTTTTGGTAGTCTATCTTGAATCATATTTATATCTATTTTAAGCTTTTGACCTTTCGACAGATTCTCTGAGCTAACCATTTTACTCGTCACTATCTTCTGAATTGTACGGTCTAGAACTGAATTTTCGACCTTTTTCTTTCCGTACAGCAATTTCTAGCGCTGATAATTTTTTTGTTTCTTTTGGTTTCTGAAGGCCTTTCTCAATTGCTGCAACTAATGTCCTTGTAAGGCTTTTGTTCCATGTTTGTGAGATAAGAGCTTTTTCTAGATTTGACTTCTGTTCTGGATCCATGGAATTTGATAACTGAAAGACTGCTTTTGTCCCCATAGTCTGCCTGCATTTTAGGTTGATTAGTCGATTGATCAGATGTTCTCCTTATTTCAGCGCCTAAAGGGAAAGTAATGGTTTTACTTTGCGATAGAAGCATGTTGTTTGATAGTTAACTATAGATTACTTGTGAGATTTGCTAGTGCATTGGGGGAGAGTCATTATCCTGATTGAAAGATTAAAATATCAATGAGAAGCTCCCCCACTTTTTTGGGCGTAGACCTCGGGACTTCAGGTGTACGAATAACTGTATTAAATGACAATGGTGACTTGGCTCATACTGCTTCTATTGGATACAAAGTAGGTTTAGCAAACTGTGCTGATTGGTTGAACTGCTGCGAGAGCCTTATTAGAAATATCCCCACGCAACTTAGAAGAAAACTTTCAGCATGTGCAGTTGCTGGCACTTCAGGAACTCTTCTTGCCTGTGATTTAAAAGGTCGGCCACTTGGTAATGCCTTGACTTATTCGCAGTCTTGTCCAGAGCAAGTAAGGAACCTTGAAAAGTACTTCCCAGATGGAGGTGCTTTGGGTGGTTCAGATAGTAGTTTTGCAAGAGCATTGAGATTAGTAAATGAATATGGACCTAACATTCTTTTAAGGCATCAGGCGGATTGGGTTAATGGTTGGCTGACAGATGATTGGAGGTGGGGTGAGGAAGGGAATAATTTGAAATTGGGATGGGATTTGATCAACAAAACTTGGCCACAATGCTTTGCCTCTCTCTCATGGTGTAAAGCTCTTCCAAATATTATTGCAAGTGGTAAAATTATTTCAAAGATTGATAGATTTCGAGCTCAAAGTCTCGACTTGCCACAAGATTTGTTGTTAATTGCTGGGACAACTGACTCCAATGCTGCTGTACTTTCTGTTGATGTTCAAGAGGGTGATGGAGTAACAGTTTTAGGAAGCACAATGGTGCTCAAGAGGTTTGTAAAAAGTCCAATTGAAGATACTGGAATTACTAATCATCTGATTGGAGGAAGTTGGCTTTGTGGAGGCTCATCTAATGCCGGAGCGGCTGTACTTAAAAGATTTTTTACTGATGAACAGTTAGAAGAAATTAGTAGGCAAATAAATCCTGAGGTCGAAAGTAATTTGTTCTACTATCCACTTCTTAGAAAGGGAGAGCGCTTCCCTATTCATGATCCTAATAAAGAGCCATTATTAGAGCCTAGACCAATTAGTGACTGTTTATACCTACATGGACTCCTTGAAGGACTTGCTTTAATTGAACTTCAAGGTTGGGAACGTATGAAGGCTTTAGGTGTCCCAACACCTAAAAGAATTATCACACTAGGTGGTGGAGCAAGAAATCCTCAGTGGAGGCGAATTCGTGAAAGAATTGTGGGCATCCCAATCATCTCATCCACAAGTCAACCTGCATTGGGTGTAGCTCACATAGCATTTAATGTAATCTCTAAGAAGAAATAGACTTGCAACAAGAAAATGTATGCATAATATTAATATTTTGAATCGAATATTTGCCCTCAAAATGCCTAATGTATGGAATTAAATTATAGGAATACTTGTTGCATCTGAGTTTTAGATTTCAGATTGAAATGTGCGATTGTGCAATGAAGGAGGAGACTGAATAGTGGTGAGTCAAGCTTGATAGCTGATCAATTGTTATTTTTGAGTAAAAGACTTCTATGACCTCAGGCTTTGTCTATTTTTTTAGAAAAGGCGAGATCTATGAGATTGGACAAACGCCTAATCTTTTGGAGTCTCTTAAGAAGCGAAACCCCGATGAAGTTCTTGATGTGGTTCGTTGCTCCAATTATTTGAAGCTTGAGCTTGAGCTTTATACATCCTTCCAGAACTGTAGGATTCCACAAACCAATCAGTTCCAATTCAATTTTGACCAGGTTGAATCAGTACATTTGATGCTCCGCATCAAATCGCAATTTTAAATTGCTTCTTGACGAGACTAAGGTTGGTGTTTTAGTCGCCACCATTGCACTTGCTCACTGCTATGACATTAACTCCTTTATGTGTTTTGGTCTGCTTCCATCTTTGATGAGAGACTTCCCCAATGCAGGCAACTTCTGCTGCTGTTTTGATCGCCACTGGAACTTGAGTTAGGACTAGCAGCATCAAGATACTTATTGCGTCAGGTTTGTGGATGTTTATATTCAGGCTGTTTGGCCAAAAATTTTTAGACATTTGAAGCTGGCCTAAAGCTTTAGGCTATTTCGATGTGGTTGAAAGGTCATGTTCTTTTAAATGCTTTTTAAGGCTAGTTTCTCACGCTAGCTTTCCTTTTATTTGGTGTGCATGTAATACAAGACATGCGAAGTTAAATTGAGGTCAAACCAGTTCATATCTAGGATCTATAGACATGGTTCACCTTGATTCAAACTGACCAATAGAGTTTTAATTGCCCCCTGGCCTTAAATTTGAATTCTGAACATAAGTCGAAAGAGAGCCTTCTGAAAAGAAGTGGCAGGTTTGGTTTAATTGTTGCTATGGCTTGAATTGCTCTAAAAATGATCGTTCCTTTACCATTACTTCGTGTCCCTGCAGTTCAACGCTCTCGTGTCTCTTTGGACAGTAAATTGTCTTTTAATTCCCTAGGGCTAGGTTGGTAGTGACCGACAACAAAACCCAATTTCAACACATTTTGATCTTGGTGAACGCAGTCACTTGGCTTTATCTCATAGCGTTTTAATGGTGATTAGTCACCAGGCCCTGAACGAGATCCCTGGGAAGTAATTAGAAGCTACTTTTTCTTTCTGGGGTAGGGCCTTTTATTGATCTTTTTGCTTTGACTGTAGTGGTTTTGATGTTTTTGAATATGTCAACGGGCTTATCATTTTCTCGCTTACATCGTCAAGCTTCTATTAGTTTTGAGGTGATTAGTTATTTGAGCAGGGCATGCAGTTGATCAACAACCTATTGAAATCATGGGTTTCTATCAGTTTGTTTTTTATCGTTTTTTTCTGCTCGGGCTTATCTTCGCCGGCATTAATCGCTGCTGATATGGACCCTATAGAGGAGGTTTCAGGGATTGTTGCGAGGTTTTCTGCTAAATATTGTGCAGCTCTCCCAACCGTTGGAGATCCCCAAAAGGCTATTGAAGTGACTTCTCGACAAATGATTAGTGGCTTGATTTTCTCAGGAGATTTGAACAAAGTGATGTCAGTCCCCACAGAAGATATGGCTGAATATGTCACGACAGAAATTTTTGACGCATGCGGTAGTGACCTTTCTATTTCCCGGCATGATTTGAATAACTATCTCGTCGAACTTGCAGAGAGTGGTGAGGCTGAAACTAAGTCTAAGCCTGAGCCATTTAAACCTTTTGGGGTTGGTTGAGTCTTCTTGCTTTACCTTCTTCCTTGGAGGACCTTAACTATGATTATTCTCATGTTGAATGAAATAGTTATCTCTAGATAAGAGAACTTGGCGTTTTAGGAATTATATGAAGTCAATCTTCTTTGTTTTTCACAGCGCCTAACTTTAAGAGGGGATAAAACTCGAGGATTGTCTACCACCTTTTGACTCGGCCTATTTATTCCGCCAGTTTTGAACCTGGAAAGATTATCTCGACCATCGGCTCTTTGTTCGTATAAATTTTGTTCTCATTAAGGCAATTGCATTATTCCTTCGATCTATTGAGAATGCTTTAAATGAGGCCATCGGAACTTAGATCTTCTCGTCGTCTTAGGGCCTGTGTCAATTTGCCAGCAACAAAGGGAATATGGATTGCGTATTTTTTAAGTTGAATTCTCTCTTCCAAACTTACTGTCTCCCCATTTCCTAGTCGTTCCAAAACCTTTTCCAGTCGTCGACGAGTTTCAGTGGTCAGCATGCGAATAGTCATCTAGTTGTTAGGTTTGGGAGGATAAAGTTTTGAGATCGCCTTCGCTTGCGCTTCTTTTTTGGAAGCTTTGTACCTTGTTTCTGCGATGCGCCTTACAACAATGCCCGGAATAAACCAAATCGCTCCGATAACTACGAGCATGAATATAGGGTTTCGCCATGTCAGGTTTAAGAGCGTATCTAGCATGCAAGTCCGACCTGCTTCCCTTAGAAGGTAATAAAGATTTCGCGGTTGACAATAAGTACAATGGTCGCTAGTACGTATGTACTTGAGGCTGGCGCGTGTCTGTTGTTGCTCCTGATTTCCTTCTCGCTAAGGCTGGTGACATTGTTGTCGTCGAAGAAGGTTCACCAGTGGCCAGGGAAGGGAAGGCTGATTGGTGGCTTGGGCATGTTATTCATGTTGTGAGAGGTGCTAGGGACCCTAGTGCTGCCAGCCTTTTTCAAGTCGCTTGTGTAGATACGGGAATGATTAGGACGATTAACGCTGATCTCGTGAAGGGAATTCTCAGACCAAAGGACCTGGATTAATGAATCAAGATGAAATCGCCAAGAAATTGGCAAAAGAACTTTTGCTCAAAGAAGGAGGGGGAAGTATTCAGAACTTTAGTTCTTTGATGTGTGTCAGAGATTAATTTTTTCTGAGTTAACAACTAGTGAGCTACTTGGTATAGCGACTCAAAACGGAATAGAAGTTTAAAGCCTGCATAAACTATCAATTTAAGGAGGCTTCCTCTGTCTTGAGTGATCTCAGATAACGCTTTCGCTGCCCACTACCTTCAATCTCTACATACCAACCAGAAGACAGTCTATGGTCGATTTCTTCAAAGTTAGGGTGGAATTTCAACTCTGAGTTGTGTGCTTTCTTTGGTGTTCTCATTTTATAAGTAAACCATATCGGCCTCATTGAGGTTTGTTGCGAGGGATACACCTTGATTAGAAAACCAGTTATTTTGCCCAAAATTTGGGAATAAGAATGAACTCTTCGATCCAATCAGCTCTTCAGCAGAGCAGCCTTCATTGGGGGCAGAAGGCAGCTATTGTCACTTTTTCTACAGGAATCTTTTTTTGGGGATTAGAAAGAACAGTTCCTGCTTTTCACAATTTCCTGATAGGAGCTTTTTCATGCCATTGAGGTGGCAGGATTATTGATTCAATCAGCGCAAGCTATATCCTTTTCAGAAGTTTTGGACGGCATGTCTGCTTGCACTTAGCGATGGAGGAAGTCGCTAATATGGAAACTGTCACTGTGCCAGTTCAAGTTCAGACCTCTTTTAGCTGACAGCAGCAAATACATGGCAGATAATTATTTACGTGAGGAGATGAGATCCTCCCAGCAGTGGAAACAAGGAAACACTTGCTGAAGATCTCAAAGAAAGCCCGCCTTTGGCGGGCTTTCTTGTGTCTAGGCTTTTTTAAAATGTCTTCCCATTGCTAATAGTCTTTTCAAGAGAGATGAAAAGATGTTCGATTCTTTTGTTGAGTCATTGCTTTTGGTGATTTTTTTGCCAATTGCAAGTTATAAAATTTGGCGATTCAGTAGGAAATTTTGGCAACTAGCTACTGAGCCAGTTGTTTCAATTATTAGAGAAAGGCTGGAGAAAGCTTGGAGGCAGAGTTGATCGCCACATGATCAACTTCCTTATTCCTTTGGCCATTGCTTTCAAGTTTTTAGATGGAGTAAAACCACTAAAATTTGAATATTGAGGTGACAAATTAGAGCTTTGAGCTAGAAAAAATTTATCAACCTTAGCTGATCCTTCTTCGTAAGAGTCCTTGTGACAGTTTGCCATTGCCCTTTGCAATGAGTAGTTGCTCTGGATGCGGCTTTCTCTTGTTGTTGTGGCTAGTAGAAGTTGGTTATTTTTTGGATGAACTGCTGGAGAAAACTTAGATGGGTGATCTTGACTCAATGCTTTAATACGGACCTAATGATGGAGGTTGTGCGGGTAGATTCCGTTTGTAATTGTTGTGATATGTGCTCTAGCCGGTTCATGGTTTTTTGGGGCTTTTTACGCTCTGCTTGTCGCTTATAACAAAGTAAAGAATCAGAATGAAGAGCTTAAGGAGTGAATATGTCACAGTTGACAATATTGATTTTGTTTAGATCGTTGATTTTTATAGGAGGAAGCAATGAATAGCCTTGTTACGACTTGGGCTTTATTGCTCTTTGCAATATGGATTGCTATTGCTTTTGTTTTGGCGC
The DNA here is from genome assembly GCA_003278175.1 of Prochlorococcus sp. AG-363-P15. Classification (GTDB taxonomy): domain Bacteria; phylum Cyanobacteriota; class Cyanobacteriia; order PCC-6307; family Cyanobiaceae; genus AG-363-K07. The sequence goes on along the minus strand of QCGF01000034.1, from coordinate 486 downwards.
AACGAAGACTTGATAATGCTTATAGCTCATATCAGAAAGAGGACAAAAAATGATTGGAGTTTTGATAGCAGTACTAGGACCTGAAATTAAGCTGCTTTTAGCTGCATTAGCGATAGTCGGACCCGTTGCAATAATCATCCTTATTCTTTTGATTAAAAGAATTGAGAGAGAGAATCCGGATCGGATTCGATGGCGTTAATAAATTGGGAGCTTTTGCGCTAGTTGGCCACGAATCTAAGGCCTATATATATGACTCATGTAAGTAGGGGTTAATCTCTTCTATGACTCCATTGGATGTTTCAAAATAAGCAATGGTCATTTGAAACTGCCAATAGATTGCCCTTGGTGACAAATTAACCTAGCTAATAACTTTGAGAGGATGACGACAGAGGAAACCTAATAAAAATCATCCATAAGGTTTTGCCAGCAATAGAGTACTGAAAGTGCCTTGAGTCAATTTTTGAGGCTTTTTAGCCCACTACAGCA
>QCGF01000033.1 GCA_003278175.1 Prochlorococcus sp. AG-363-P15 | reverse complement strand
ATGAAAAATTCTCAGGTAACGAGGTTGAGTTAACCATTGATCTTTCAGATGTAAGGCCTGTTGGTGAATCACTTAAGGGGTTTGGAGGAATGGCAAACCCAGTAAAGTTAAAAGATCTTTATGGACGAGTAGCTCGTTTACTTAATAAAGCAATTGGAAGGAAGCTCTCCTCTATTGAATGTTGTTTACTAATTGACGAAGCCGCCGTCACAATTGTCGCTGGGAACATTAGAAGAAGTGCTGGGATGCGTCAGTTTTCAGCCAATGATTTAAAAGCAGCTGGTGCAAAAGAAAATCTATGGCAACAAGATTCTGAAGGGAACTGGTCTATTGATCCTGAGAAAGATGCTTTAAGAATGGCCAACCACACACGTGTATATCACAAACGTCCCAGCAAGGAAGTCGTTCTAGAAGCCGTCACAAAGCAATTTCATTCAGGAGAAGGAGCAATCCAATTTGCACCTGAATCAATTGCGAGGGCTAATGCAGATTTATTAACAACTTCAGAGCTGAAAAATAAATTTATTGATATCTATTGCAGTCTCGGGCGAGAAGAAGCAGCTAACTGGCTTAAAGAAAACTTTGAACTGAAAGATACAAATGAAATAAATCATCGTTTAGGTCGATATGGTCTCAACCCTTGTGGAGAAATTCTTGGTGCTGATTTCCATTGCAACTTAGCTGAAGTTCATCTAAACCAAATAGATCCATCTGATAAACAAGGACTAGCTGATGCTTTCAAGGCTGCTGCTCTATCAGTCGCTTGCCTTCTAAACCATAACTTTGAAGTTGAAAGGTATAGACAAAGTCGTGAATGGGACCCAATCGTTGGGGTAAGTTTCACAGGACTTTTTGACTTTTTTGTACATGCATTTGGAACAAAATGGCTAAAATGGTGGGAGGCTGGAAGGCCTGAGACAGAACAAGGGCTTGAATTCAAGCAGCGAGAAGAAGAATATCTAAATAGTTGGAAAACTATTGTCAAAGAGACAGTGTGGAACTATTGCGACAAACATGGTCTTCATCGTCCTAACAGATGCACAACTGTTCAGCCAGCAGGCACTAAAAGCCTTTTAACAGGAGCTGCTCCTGGATGGCATCCACCCAAAGCGCAACGTTTTATTCGCAGGATCACTTTCCGCAAAAATGACCCTGTAGCAATGGCTTGCATGGATTATGGCTATACGGTTGTCCCTTCTCAGTCAGACAAAGACGAAAATGGACGATTACTTGATGATCCATTCGATCCAAACTGCACAGAATGGCTGGTAGAAATCCCGACAGAAGTAAGTTGGGCAAACTTGCCTGGAGCTGATGAAGTAGACATCAATAATTTCTCATCTCTAGCCCAATTTGATTTCTATATGCAAGTTCAACGTCATTACACAGAACACAACACATCTGCAACAATTGAGTTTCGCGAGAATGAGATTCCAGCTCTTGCAAACGCCTTATATAAAGCCATGGAAAATAGTGAAGGATATATATCTGCAGCACTTCTTGCCAGATTTGATGCCAATGCCACTTTCCCAAGGCTACCTTTCGAACCTATCAATGCTGAAACATATGAAAAACTCCAAGCAGATGTTTTCAAACGGCGAGTCAGCACTGACTTCTTTGAGGCCTTAAGCCGTTATGACGAAGGGGAGTTAACTGAGGCCGGGCCAGCAGGTTGCGACTCTGATAAATGCTTGCTTCCATTAGCCAAGCCAAGCAGCTAATCGAAAGAAAGGCATCAGAACCATTCATAAGGAACTTCTAAGGAGAGTTCTGATGCCTTTCAAAAATCCAGAATGATCCTTAGGTCCATGAACACAAATAAACATTCAATGGCGCAATAGACAAAAAGAGAGCTAATAGTAAAGAAGCAGGCAAAACCGGCTTACTTCTTATTCAATTTGCTCATGACCACAACAACACATAGACCGGTTGAATCAATGAGTAGAGGGGTGCGAGATGCAATCGTTGATCAACTTCGAGCCTGCCACACTCCAGAAGAAATATTGCATTTCGAGAATTGGTTCAACTCTCAAACCAATTCAGGTCCTTTGCATGAGGTCATTTGCGACTTCCTTCGTACCAGATCAATATCTCGTGGATTAGCCGCTAAGTGGCTTGGTGTTTTAATTGCTGATAGAGAAAGCAAGTTAAAGCTATAGAAATATGGATAAGCAAAGTCATAGTTAACCATCAAAAACAAACTGGGAATATATATTCTTTTATACTAAAATTAAGCTTAATTTTTTATACTTTATATTGTTTTTTCTAAAAAGGGAATGGACCACTTTGTCCTGCTGCAGAAGTAAACCCTGAAAGAGCCCAAATTCCAAAAGAAAACAAAGCACATCCTGCAAAGAACATAAGATGTGATATCACACGAATGCGTTCCACTTCGCTGATTTCCCCGGTCATTGGGAGGTCACCCAAGAAGCGAGATTGTTCGCTTTTACCAGCCATAGGGGGATTTAAATAATATCGTCCTAAAATTATCGCATACAAATCAGGAGCTTCGTTGGCATTGTTTATCGTTTGTGAACTATCAATTCACTCAGAGAAAGTCATTCCCTCAGAAGGATCTTGCTAACTGGATTCTGGAAAAACCAAGGCCATCAATGAGTTGAGCTCTCATAAGCAGTTGGCAAGAGGATTTTTGCCTAAATTGATTTGATGAAAAAAGCGATTGCCAGAATTCTTTAGCCCGATTTTTTTGGACTAAAAAGGATGGGTGGTCGAGCAGTTGAGGGCCCTGGTCTTGAGAACAGGAAAAAACCTAGTTACTGCAAAGCATTTAGAAAAAGGCTGACATAATTCCCCGAAAAGTTTCCGGTCCATACTGGGTATATGCACCATATGCGGCATGAGAATGAATGCAATCAAACGAGCATAAGCAAAGTTAATTGCTAATGCTGTAAGAACTGGAGTCGAAAGTAGAAAGGTTAAAAATGTGCAGATGGGATATTCCAAATATTAATATCGTTGTGGCCGATAGGGACATCAGAAATAGGTCATTCATTAAAGATAAAATCCACAGAAGTGTTCCCGAGCAATAGGTTAGGAGAAAAGTTAAATAATAAATGACACAAAAGTAGTACCCCTCACGAGAGATTTTATTAGAGCATTTAAAGGGATTTGCCTATATTTTGAAATCCTGTATCGCCATAGGAAAACAGTTGTCGAGGATGAGAACCTTGACGAGGCGAAACGCTTAAGGAAAAGACTTTCACGAGTTCAGTTAATTAAAAAGCCTCCCACTTTGCTGATCGTTTACCTCAACTACGATAGAAAAGTGCCAGCTGATTCATATGAGTGGACTTTGGGTGTTTGGATAGAAGAAAAGAATCACACTAGGCTTGAGTAAATCCCTAGAGCATTTCCCATTCTATTTGCAGCGGAATACTCTGAAGTATTGAACTCACCTTTGGCGATTGGCTTGGTTGTTTTGTCCTTTGCTTCTGTATTAGTGGTCATCACAACAACTTTCGGTTTTGCCACTAAAGGCGAAAGCATTAGAGCACAAGGATTAACACCCATGAACCGCTTAACTGCCACCTACATCGACTCCTCAAACCCATTGGTATGATTGTGATCTTTGCCGTCACAGCTTATGCCGTTCATGAGATGGTATCAAGAGTAGAGAAAGCTCAGATCAAGATCGAAAAATGACTAACCCTTTGAAGCTGATTTGGAACGGATTGAACAAGGTACGCATGAATATTGCCAGGAAGATATTGGATGCTTTGCTGCCATCTATTGAAGGCAAAAAAAGTAGAGCAAAAGATCAATGACTATACGAATCAATCTCAGGAGGAGTGAAAATCTATTATTTCAGCAAATATTTTCCTGAAGTGTTCATCAGCTGATTTGGCAATTCTTTGAGCTTTTTTTTGGTGATGACTTCTCCTAGTGCGGTTACAAACCTGAATGCATATTTAACAGATCCAATTCAGTAACACGAGGATTGTGACCCGTTACTGATAACAATCTGATGAAGTAGTTAACTTTTTCACGATTATTTTTATAAGTTCCTGGCAGTTGACTTTATGTCTCATTAGTGGTTTCGAAAAGATTGTTTCATGGTATATATAAATAGATTAATTTTTCCTATGGAATCAATTCAAAAGCCTTGGGGTAAAGAAGATATAATAGAAATTAATGAGCGTTATATGTTCAAAAGGCTAACAATGCATAAGGGGCATCGCTGTAGCCTGCAATATCATAATTTCAAGCATGAAACAATTTATGTTTTAGCAGGAAAATTAAATATATATACAGGCTCTTCGAAAGACAAATTGATATGTAAGACTTTCCATCCCAATGAGTCAATATCTCTTAAGCCAGGCATGATTCATCGCATGGAAGCAGTCGAAGATAGCATTTACCTTGAAGCCAGCACCCCAGAAATGAATGATGTTATAAGATTAACAGATGACTATGATCGAATAAAAGAAAATGAGTTATAGAGTCTTAATACCCACTGCAGGGATCGGCTCAAGATTGGGTAGTTATACAAAGTATTTAAACAAATCCTTAGTTAGTGTAGATAACAAGCCAGTATTAAGTCACCAAATAAATAACTTTCCAATTGATTGTGAATTTGTAGTTGCTTTAGGATATAAAGGTGACCTTGTTAGAGAGTACTTAGAGATAACCTATTCAAAAAATAGATTTATCTATGTCGATGTTAATCCATATATAGGTGAAGGTTCTGGATTAGGCTATACAATTATGTGCTGTCAGAAATATCTAAAAGAAAGATTTATTTTTATTTCTTGTGACACCTTAGTTGCAAATTCAATCCCATCTCCAATATCAAATTGGGTTGGATTATCTAAAGAAGGTGATCGAAACTTATACAGGTCGGCTGAACTAAGAAATGAGGTTGTAATAGACATAAAAGAAAAGTCAACAGAAGATAGCGACCTATTCCCTTATATAGGGTTAGCAGGAGTTAATAGTTATAATTTATTCTGGGATGCCATGAATGAAGGAGGAGAACAAGCAATATCTATTGGTGAAGTCTATGGGTTAAAAAGACTTATATCAAAGAACAAAGTTGAGGGCAAAGTATTTAATTGGTTTGATACTGGTCAGATAGAGAGCTTGAAGAAAACAAGACAAGAATATAGTAAAGCCTCTAACTACAATATTTTAGAAAAAGAAGATGAAAGTATTTGGTTTGAGAATGGAAAAGTAATAAAATTCTCGGCTGACACTAATTTTATCTCAAATAGGGTGAAGCGATCTAAGGAACTTATAGGTTTTGTACCTGAAATAATTTCATCAAGTACTAATATGTATTCCTATAAAAAAATAGAAGCAAAAGTACTATCAGAATGTGTTACGATTGATATATTCAGCCAACTACTAGATAAATGCAAAGAATTTTGGAAAATTGAGAATTTAAACTCTGGTGAGCAAGAAAAATTTGAAACTAAATGCAAAAGTTTCTATAAGAAAAAAACTATCGATAGGATAAGCCTTTTTTACCAAAGATTCGATAAAAGCGATTCAATTCAAATTATCAATGGAAAAAAAGTTAAGTTATTGTCAGAATTACTTGATAACATCTGCTGGGACGATCTAAGCAAAGGGATTCCTGGCAGGTTCCATGGTGATTTTCATTTTGAGAATATCTTATATTCTCATCACACGAATAACTTTACATTTATAGATTGGCGTCAAGACTTTGCAGGAGATATACATACAGGCGATATAAATTATGACTTGGCAAAGATGCTGCATGGGTTAATTGTTAATCATGAAATCATTAGCGATGGAAAATATGAAGTAATTTGGCATGAGAATTCTATAACTTATAAACTTGAAAGAAAGCAGATACTAATTGACTGCGAAGAATATCTATATCAATGGTGCGAGACTAATTCTTACGATGTGAGGAAAATTAAAATTATAACATCACTAATATACCTAAACATAGCAGCATTACATCACTACCCTTATAGCCTATTACTTTATTCGCTCGGTAAAAATTTATTAAATGATTTGATTTAACAATTAATTTATTAATTGTTACCAAATCTCTGTTAATAGGATGATAGCAATATAATCCTTTTAATTACTCAAATATTCAGCCAATGTCTCTAAAAGAAATTGCTGTAAACTATTTTACGACTTTTTCAAATAAGGATTTGCCAAATCTAAAACCTCTATTTGCAGAGAATATCCACCTTAGAGATTGGGAGATTGAAGCAAAAGGTATTGAAAATGTATTAAAAGCAAACCAGAATATATTCGATAAAGTAAACAAGATCAAAGTAGATCCTATAAATATTTATGAAGACACCTCTACCTTGATTTGTGAATTAATAATTACAATAAATGATTCAGAGATATTGCAAGTAGTCGATATAATTGAATTCAATCAGTCAGGTAAAATTCAATCAATCAAAGCCTATAAAGGAAATTAAAATTGATTAGTAATGCAATAATTTGAATAAGGTTAGAGCACGTGATTCTTTTTATCAACAATTGAATAAGAAATAAGATCCTAATCCCTAATCTTCTTATAGCTTTCATACTTTTACATCTTCCTTTTTTATCCTTATATCCAGCGAATCTAACTTGTAGTTTTCTCCTACTTTCATCATCTTCTCGAACACTGTCGATTAGCTGAGTTAATACGGCATCCTCAAAAGCATGTCTTTGCTTTATCTCGTAGGTCCTGACTGATCCATCAATAGTCTCTGGACTAAGCAAGTTTTTTGAAAAAACAAGGCATGTAAGTACTGAAAAGACTAAATATTCAATTGTACTCAGGCTCACTCACTATAGGAATCCAATCCACCAAAACATTGAGGCTTAGATCAGCCTTTTGTGGGGACCTCTTCAAAACATAGTCAATTAGCGCTAAGCTCTTTGACTTTGGTGGTTGATTTTTTCTTTAACTTTCAAAAAGACGCATTTAAAACAGTGATTGCTTCTTCGATTGCTTTAGGGCGTCGGTCAATTTAGATATATGGAACGTCCGAAGGAAATCATCCGGCAAAAAAACATAGCAAATGTTTAATCCCAAAGTTGAGCATCACGATCTTTAACGGGAATTAAGGATCGAAGATCAGCAGACGAGCAAAGAGAAACTTTCCTTATTTAATTTTTTAATTCGTATTGAGTAAGTACCTCTCAGATAGAAATTGTTTTTGATGATCATGATATTTCGTCAAACGCCTTTAATCTTTAACCTTCAGTTCAACTTGGGAACCAGCTAGTTACCTTATTTCTGAATTTGATTTCATATGCCTATGGTCTTACAACCCGAAAGCACGTAACCATTTTTTTGAAATTTTCTAAGCGATTTGCACTTCAAAAAGTTTCCTTGAAATTTCCAGGTCCATGTCAGAACTTGTTAGGGAATGTCAGATTGATATCAAGGGAATCGAATGGGCCTCCAACCCCTTAAAAGTCATGCCAACCTTAGTATTCAAGCTATATCAGGCCAGTTGCTAGAATCAATAAGACAGAACTCGTCTGTCCAAATCAGGAGGGGTGGTCGAGTGGTTGATGGCTCTGGTCTTGAAAACCAGCGACGTGAGAGCGTCCGTGGGTTCGAATCCCACCCCCTCCGCTCCTAAAGCAACGCAGAGCAGTCATAATATGAGTTTTAACTCTTTGCAAGAACAATGGAAGATTTAAGAAAAGCCCTTATACCAATAGTCATTTGCCTTTCGATTGGCTGGGGTATAAGCAAGATAATTGTTTTCTTCGTTGGTTATCCAGTAATGACTCAATGGGCAAATGGTTAAAGATGAACACTGACCCTTTATTTATCTTTGCACCCACAAGGGTTGGGTAATCTTCTTATAGGTTTTAGACCTCTAACCTTCTACAAGGGAAAGGCTCTTAATTCATTCCAAATGTTAAATACCTCCTAGGAAAATCAAAATTCTACAAAAGTTTTTTTAATAAAAAATGTAGCAGACAAAAATTATATTTATTAGTAATTCTTTCCAGTAAGCTCCATACAAGAATTGAGATCTAATTTAATAGGCAAGAGAGCAGTTAGAAAGCGAGAATAGAGGGTATTTATTTAGATATTGCAATAGAATCTTGATTAATCATATATAAAGTTAAATAATTAGGACGCAAAGATAGAGACTACGTATTTCCAAAAGTATTAAATATATATTTTGAAAATATAATGCAATTCAACGAAAATTTTACTCCTAGGATTAATCATTTTTTTGTAGTTGCTTAATATATCTCTTCCTCTGAGCACTATCAAGTGGACTTGTAGGAAGCAAGTATATTTTCGTATTATTAGTATTTCTGCCTTCTTTATAAAGTAGATTTTTAATTCTTGAAAATTCCAACAAAATCATTTTCTTGATATTGCTCATACCCCCAATAAAACACATTTCATATTTTTAGCAAATAGACATCATTCTGTAATCGTCTCATTTCAACAAGATTTGTATGCATAAAATGATATGCGCAAAAAACAGCCTCCTTCAACTGGCATAAGAGTAAAAAAAAGGAATAAGAAACCTCTAACGCAAGAGCGACTCCTGCAAATGTCCAAACAACTTAGTTCTTACTCTCTATATAAAGCAAGTAGACTATTCTTATAGGTTCAGTCTGGTCCAGTAGAGAGAAGAATCTCTTGCAGGAGACTATGGCTGAGTATCTTTTTCTTCCTAAATGCCTTAATGTCATTACTACTAATCAAAAGACTAAGCAAGTTATCTAAGTATATTCGTTTGGACAATAGATAGGCTTTAATATACGAATAGAATTTACCTCATAATGGATAATAACTAGAGTAAGTTAATATGTTTTTTTATATAATTCTTGGATAGTTGTGATTAATCAAAGTCATAAGATATACTTAAAAAGAAAGGTCACCAAATCATGATGAAAGGTATTTTCACTCTCCTGAAAGGAATTGGATTTATATTAGTAATAAATCTACTCCTTACAATTGCCATCCCTTCACAGTCGAATGCAATTGAATCTTATGATGCTAATAAGATAAATCGTCTTCAAGAAAAAGTCGCAAAGAATTATTCCAATAAATTCTGCAACGCAATTGGAATAGGTATTTCCAAAGATGGTGCAATTCGACTAGCTATAAATGAAAATAAAGATTCTAAGTTCAACCCAGGTCTTTGGTTTGAACTTGCATCATCCGGAAAAGCAAACTTGGAATTAATAGATAAAGATCAACTTGCTGAAGTAATTTCAAAACAAATAGTTATTGACTGCGGTTCAGCTATAGGCCTATCAGGAGCTACAGGTGTAGAATCATTCACAAATTATTTTGTGAATATCAGAGATAATATTGATTCCGAATGAACCTATTTTAGTTAAGGATCTATATACGAAAAATCCCTATGAACAGTAATTCGCACAAAGTCCACCTTACTTAAGAAGTCTTTTTAAATTTCTCATAAAACAACTTAAGAGCTAGAATAGTAGCCGATAGAATAAATGTTATTAAGTTAGCGATTATTACAGGAATAGAATGAATCTCCCAACCGTACAAACACCAAAGTGAAACTCCTAGGATAAAAAGTATAAACATTACAAGCGATACATCTTCTGCAGACTTTGATTGCCATGTTTTGACAACTTGCGGCAAAAATGCAATGGTAGTAAATATTCCAGCAAGAAAACCTAAAACTTCTGTTGAATTTATCTCATTAAATTGCATGGTATTTTCCTATTTTTTATCATGTTGAAGAGTAGTTTTTCAATTATATAACTCAACGACAACCAAGTGTATCTCTTGTATTTCTTCCAGTAATTGGATTCTGACCCTCCGCAACCATACATAAAGTTGACACAACATCCTCTCTCATAAGAACGTTTGTAAAGTCTGCTCCTTTTATATTCACATCTTTAAATTTAGTATTAAAAGCAAAAGCGTCCTCTAGAACAGAATTAGATAAGTTTGTTCCTTCAAGAATTGCTGAATCAAGAGTCGCATCTGTAAGGTTAGTATTGCTTAAATCTGCTTCTTGAAGCTTTGCTCCAAAGAGGCTTGCTCCCTCTAAATCACTGCCTGAAAGATTAGCCTTTAGAAGATTAGCAAGGTTAAAAGTTACTCCTCTTAGATCTCTATTTGAATAATCAGACTCAATAAGAACTTGCTTGGCATAGTCCATGGCAGACCACCCCGCTTGAACAGGCATTAAGAAAATGAAAATACCTGCAAGTAAAGCTAGAAGTCTTTTTCCCATGAGATTTAAAAATGTGTTTAGACAGGATTTGCTTCAAGATTGACCCAAGATTTTTCAATCTACATTTCAATTTAATTATGTTGTCGCTTATTGTCCTTCTGGATCAAATCAATGGATCAACTTAAGAATAGCAATAACCCTTCTCATGCGAAAGGATAAGAAGCTTTGTAGCACTCCCATTACTTATATAGAAAATCAGCGCTATTAAATAAAAAGACTCAATTCGCTTCATGTTCTCGATAGCTAATCGCCATCGTTTAAAGGTCATTCTCGATCGTATTGCCGAGGGACAAGCAATAACACTTAAAGAACGGCTGTTTGTAGACAATTTTGCAGATCATAATCAAACCGTAGCCAACTGCTTGCGAAAGGCCAGACGACTACAACAAAAAGCAGAGGCGACTGATGAAATTGACCAATTGCTTAATCAATTGGACCTTAACCCTACTGACCCAGAGTCACAATACAGACCCCAAAC
>QCGF01000032.1 GCA_003278175.1 Prochlorococcus sp. AG-363-P15 | reverse complement strand
TTATGACTTAACTGCACATAGATTCCTTCTTTGTGCTTGGCTATTGGGTATGCAAGCCTCCTCTTTCCTCGCATCTGGCTATCTAGGACTTCAGCTCCAGATTTTGTGACTAGTTCACTATATTTGCTTAGATGGCTTTCTACTTCTTCCTCCGGGATATCCGGACGAAGAATGTACATGGTTTCGTAGTAAGGCTGGCTGGTCATTTGGTTCTCCGACTAGGACTGAAGGCTCAAGAAAATGAGCGACGGAGACACTACAATATATCTTTATGGTGAGTTGGCAATTTAAAGCTGGATTCTAACTGCATCACTAATGACGGGGAGGTCTGGTTCTTTCCCTTGTAGGCACTCTCCAAAGGCAAAAATTACAATTGCAAGTATTCCCATCAAGATAGTGCTGGAGAGAGTGCTTGTTATTAGCTTTGTGCCAAGTGGTTGAAGGATGATTTGAAATGTATAACTAATTAAAATGATTCCAATATCTATTAGTAGTGCTTGCAAAGTGTTGAATCGTAGGAAATAAGGTATTTTTGGATTTCTAACAATTGTTAGAAAAAGGAGGAAAAATAATAGAAAACTTCCAAATGGGATGACTTGTTCTATCAATATTATTGGGAGTGCTGGTACTGCAAGCCACTGAAGGAATGGAAAATCTATGAATAGATATTTTCCAAAAGGTATTGCATCACTCCATGGGAGTAAGTAGATCAAAACCCCTATTAGTTTTTGCCAGAGTGGAATGATCATTTTTTTAATACTTTAAACTATAAGGATAGATAATTTTTGGCGGCAATTCTCATTGTATCTATTGGGATCTGATTACATTGATTCCAAATCCTTAAAGATGCTGCGCCTTGTTGAACAAGCATTTCTAGGCCGTCAATTTGTTGACAACCAACTTCACCTCCTAAAGTTAACCAGGGAGTTGGTCTTGGTGTATAGATTAAATCATATAGAGTTGTTTCAGGTTGCAGATGTTCCCAGATTTTTTCGCCAAGAGGTAGCTCTTGATTTTGAGAATACGATTTATTCTTTGCTGACATGCCAACAGGAGTTGTATTCACAATCAGATGGGATTCTTTTATTTGAGATATCAAACTATCACTAGTGTGCAATAAACCTTTATAAAGCACAGTTTTTTCTTGAAAGTCTACTTTGTTTGCTTTGATATCTAATATGAAGCTCTTTAAAATATCTTCTTTTCTACCAACTATTGCGATTTCACTAAAATCTAGAGTTTTTAGCCCAGCGATTACAGCTTTTGCGCTTCCTCCACAACCTAAAATCATTGCCTTTTTTTGTGACCATTTTTTTGTTTGAAGCGGCACTAAAAAACCTTCTACATCGGTGTTGAAGCCACTCCAACCCCCTTCTTTGTTTGGGAGCAATGTGTTGATGGCTCCTACTTGTCTGGCGAGGGGGCTGATGTGGTTGCAAATGTTTATAGCTTTTTGTTTATGTGGGATTGTTATATTGAGTCCTTGGAAATTCAGTTTGTGCAATGCTTTTGTGACGCTTTCTAAGTGTTCAGGTGCGCATGGCATTGCTACATAGCACCAGTCCAGTCCCATTTCTTGTAGTGCTGCATTTTGTATTACAGGAGAGATCGAGTGATCAACTGGATCGCCAAGTAGGCCAACCAAGCTGGTTTTTCCGCTAATCATTCACATCTGTTAAACGTTTCATTTATAAGGGTGCCGCTCTAGCTGTTCGGGAACCACCCCTCGCCTCCAAGAGGGATAACTAACGAGGATGCTGCTATTCAAGAAAGACGCATTTAAGGAGTTCGTGATCTATGGGGAAGGTTGTTGGAATTGACCTTGGCACGACAAATAGTTGTGTTGCAGTAATGGAGGGTGGGAAACCAACTGTTATTGCTAATGCAGAGGGGTTTCGTACTACCCCCTCTGTTGTTGCTTATACCAAGAATCAGGATCAGCTAGTTGGCCAAATTGCTAAGCGCCAGGCTGTTATGAATCCAGAGAATACTTTTTATTCAGCAAAGAGATTTGTTGGTCGTCGAGTTGATGAGGTGAATGAAGAGTCTAAAGAAGTTAGTTATGGAGTTGAGAAGTCGGGTTCTAATGTCAAATTGAAATGTCCAATTCTGGATAAACAATTTTCACCAGAGGAAGTTAGTGCTCAGGTTTTGCGAAAGCTTTCTGAAGATGCAGGTAAGTATCTCGGAGAGAATATAACTCAGGCTGTTATTACTGTTCCGGCTTATTTCAATGATTCACAACGACAAGCAACTAAAGATGCTGGAAAAATAGCTGGGCTTGATGTACTGCGGATTATCAATGAGCCAACAGCTGCAGCGCTTGCTTATGGACTGGATAAGAAGAGTAATGAGCGCATTTTAGTTTTTGACTTAGGTGGAGGCACCTTTGATGTTTCAGTATTAGAGGTTGGGGATGGTGTCTTTGAGGTTCTCTCAACTTCTGGAGACACTCATCTAGGAGGAGATGATTTTGACAAGGTGATTGTTGATCATCTTGCGGCAACTTTTAAGAGCAATGAAGGGATTGATCTTCGTCAAGATAAGCAAGCCCTTCAACGTTTAACTGAGGCTGCAGAGAAGGCAAAGATTGAGCTTTCAAATGCAACGCAAAGCGAAATCAATTTGCCATTCATTACAGCTACACCTGAGGGCCCCAAGCATCTTGATCTCACATTAACTCGTGCAAAATTTGAGGAACTAGCTTCTAGTTTGATTGATCGTTGTCGAGTTCCTGTTGAGCAAGCATTAAAAGATGCAAAATTATCTTCAGGCGAACTTGATGAAATTGTGATGGTAGGCGGTTCAACCCGTATGCCTTCTGTTCAGGAATTGGTTAAACGTGTTACGGGAAAAGACCCAAATCAGACCGTAAATCCTGATGAGGTTGTTGCAGTAGGTGCTGCGATTCAAGGTGGGGTTTTAGCTGGTGAAGTAAAGGACATACTTTTATTGGATGTCACTCCCTTGTCTTTAGGTGTTGAGACTCTAGGTGGAGTTATGACAAAGATGATTCAACGAAATACAACTGTTCCTACAAAAAAAGCAGAGACTTATTCAACCGCAGTTGATGGTCAGACAAATGTAGAAATTCATGTTCTTCAAGGAGAACGTGAGATGGCATCAGACAATAAAAGCCTAGGCACCTTTCGTTTAGACGGTATTCCTCCAGCTCCTAGAGGAGTCCCTCAGATTGAAGTTACTTTTGATATTGATGCAAATGGAATTCTTAGTGTTAATGCGAAGGATAAAGGGAGTGGAAAAGAGCAAAGCATTTCTATTACAGGTGCTTCCACTTTGTCTGATAATGAAGTTGACAAAATGGTTAAAGATGCAGAAACAAATGCTTCAGCAGATAAGGATAAACGCGAGAGGATAGATGTTAAGAATCAAGCAGAAACTTTGGTTTATCAGACAGAAAAACAACTTGGAGAACTTGGTGACAAAGTGGATGCTGAGGCTAAAGCGAAAGTAGAAGAAAAACGATTAAAGCTCAAAGAAGCTACTGAGAAAGATGATTTTGAGACGATGAAGTCTTTATTAGAGGAGTTACAGCAAGAGCTTTATGCTTTAGGCGCTTCTGTTTATCAACAAGCGAATGCAGCTAATGCTGCAGCTCAAGAAGCTGATCCTGGCAATTCAGGCGGTGGTAATGCATCTAATGATGGAGATGACGTGATTGATGCTGAATTTACTGAGTCGAATTGAAAAATTAACTCGTCGCTGGTTCAATTTATTTTAGAAGGTGTTTTCAAGGGACCCTTTTGCTTCCTTGATAAAGGGCCTAATTCAGTAGGATTTTTACAAACAGTTTTGATGCTTGATCGTATTAGCTACCCATTCAGCAGTTGCGGGGGCTAGCAAAATTCCATTGCGATAATGCCCTGTTGCAATGATCAGTCCAGGTTCGAGGGTGGTAAGGATAGGTGCTGGTCTTCCAATTGGCTTTCCACGAATACCTGACCATTGATTGTAGATTGATGATTCTTTAATCCAGTTGGGCGCCTCTCCATTCAGATTTTTCATTTGTTTAAGGCAGTCCGTACTTTTTTTTGTTCCAGGCTCTAAGGTCGCTCCCAGAAGAATCCGATTTGTTTTATATGGAATGAGATTGACCCCTTCACTTATCAGTACAGCAGGCCAGCCTGACCAATTTTTTTCATCTGCTTTTAGTTCAAGGTCTAATACTTGACCTAGAACAGGAGCAATAGGAAGCCTATGCCCTAAAGGCTTAATTAATGCATCACTTCCCATGGCAGCACAAATGATAATAATTTCTTTTGCAAGACTTTTTCCATTATTTAGATGAATATGCCATTGTCTTTTTCCTTTAGTTGAGCCTCTTTCAATTAGGACTACTTTTTCTTCGACATTATCGACATTGTGCTTATGTAATGCGTGGAGTAGACATTGTTGTAGGAGTAGTGGATTTATACGCCCATCTTTATGAGAAATTATTCCTCCATAATGAGATTTAGGCCATAATCGTTGATTTTCCATACTGATATTTTCTTTTAATAGCTCTACTCCTAAATCGCTTCGCTCTTGACTGAGTTGGGCCATTAAGGTTGCTTCTGATGCTGACCTTGCTAATTGCACCAAAGGAGTTTCCAGCCTGAGAGGGCTTTCTGGTGTATTTAGTAAGACCATCCATTGTTGCCATAGCTCCATGCTTCGTTTTCTCAAGCTCCAACTTCTTCCATGAGATCGCCTAAAAATATTGCCCATCAATACACCAAGGGATGCTGTGCTTCCATTTAATTGCTCTTCTAAGTCAAATCTTTTTTTGAGCAGTGGATCTATGAGTGTCACTAGATGTTTATTGCGTGCCAAATGCCATGCGGTCATACTCCCAATGGCACCACCACCGATAACAGCAATTTCTTTGGTTGGCGTAGCGTCTTTGTCTAACATTTCATTGACTATTTTTTTTAATACCTATATTAATTAGTTTCATTTGCTGTTATTAGCAATTCTTAGAGAGACGAGATTTTTATTTTAATTTGTTTGAATTTAAGAATCATTTTTGCTTAGAAGTATTACACAACTTCGACTGGAGAGTTAAATTGATTTTGGAAACCAGATGATTTCTATGAATTGATGGGTGATGGAATTAATACAGCATATATTTTGATTGTATTGTCATTGAGATTGCATTGACTATGAGAACTGATTTTTCCCATTTTTTAACTTACTCTTCTATGACATTGTTTGATTGGATCTGCAAATTTCGACCAGTTTCGTCGAATTCATTTGGATGGATTTCGTTTCAAATTGGCTTGTTTTTTTTGTCTTCTAGTGTTTTTTTATCAGGTTTATTTTTGTTATTTGCATTATTGCTTGGGGGTTTCAAAAGGTCTGGTTCTTATTGGAGAGATTTATGGAATTATCCTTTTCTAATCGTGATGATATTGATGATAATTAGTTCTTTTCAGGCGTATTCAGGATGGTTGGCTTGGGCAGGCCTTGTAAATTGGTTGCCATGGTTTTGGGGGTTTTGGTCTTTTCAGGCTTATTTGCAAACGGCTGAGGCTCGTAGACGATCTGCACTTTGTTTATTGGCAGGGACATTTCCTCTGGTGGTAACAGGTCTTGGTCAACTTTGGCTTGGTTGGCATGGCCCTTGGCAAATTTTAAATGGCTTAATTATTTGGTTTGTTGCTCCTGGAGGTGAACCACTTGGACGTCTGTCTGGATTATTTAGTTATGCAAATATTGCCGGTGCTTGGTTGGCGATGATTTGGCCATTTGCTTTAGCAGCTTTACTTCAGAGACGCTTATCTCATCTAAATCGTAGCTTTGCCTTGATTTTGGCAATAGGCATTGTTTCTGCATTGGTTTTAACTGACTCTCGTAATGCTTGGGGCGGTTTGATTTTGGCGATCCCTTTTGTATTAGGACCACTTCGTTGGATTTGGCTTTTGCCGTTGCTAGTAGTGATGCTTTTTCCGGTGGGTTTGGCTGTTTTGCCCGGTATAGATTTAGGTCTTCAGGAATGGGCGAGAAAATTGGTTCCAGAGAATATCTGGGCTCGTTTAAGTGATGTGAAATATATGAATCAGAGGTACGTTGTTAATTCACGTCTTTTTCAATGGAATGAAGCCATAAAACTTGTTTTTGAAAGACCATGGTTGGGTTGGGGTGCTGCAGCTTTTTCATTGCTTTATGTCTTGAGACAAGGCACATGGCTTGGTCATGCTCACAATTTCCCATTAGAAATAGCAATCAGTCATGGCATACCTGTAGCGACGATACTTGTCTCAGTTGTAATGGCTTTGTTGATAGTTGCTTTGCAACGTGGAGTATTGACTGTTTCTGATAGGGATATTGGTTGTCATGGCGGAGCAATTTTTGACCGGGCTTGGTGGGGATCATGTTTGGTGCTTGTATCACTACATTCAGTAGATATGCCTCTTTTTGATGGTCGATTAAATATGGCAGGTTGGGTTTTGTTAGCTGGACTACGGTGTTTGATCATTCCTTTGAATTTAACTGAACATTCTGAGTCAAAGCTTGCTTCTGATGATCGATGAGAACTTTTGGATTGAGAGGTCCTTGTATATGTGACCATGGAAGGACCCTTGAAGTGTTCCAATCTTCATGAATGATTTCATCCCAGGCAGGTAATTTTGCTAATGGCATTGGGTTGTAATTTTCTTGTGATACATGTTCTTCTTGTATTTGCCGATAAGCTTTTTTCCATCCTCCTAGGCTGGTGTGTGACCCTCGAACCGCAGCAATTACAGGTGCAAGACGACGATCGCTTCTTGAAAGAAGTGCTTGGATTACGCTCCATCCATAACTCTCGGGACGTAGTTGAATACCGTTTGGTTTGAGTTTTTTTGCAAGTAATTTGAGGCGAGTTTTAGCTTCTGGTCGAACTCCATTCCATTGGAACGGTGTATGGGCTTTTGGGACAAAAGTGCTTACGCCCAGGGTAAGGCGAAGATTACTGATTTGTCTTTTGATTCGGAGCAAGAGATCCGCTGTTGCTTCAACATCTTCTTCTAATTCTGTGGGAAGGCCAACCATTCCGTAGAGTTTTAGATTTGTTAAACCACCATCGATTGCATATTTTGCTGCCATAAAGATTTCTTCTTCTGATAATTTTTTGTTGACAATTTTACGCATTCTTTCACTACCACTTTCGATTGCAATAGTGAGAGATTTGGAGGAATGACGAGCAAGAATCTTTGTCATTTCAGCTGTGACTGTGGCTGCTCGAACTGAGCTAATGCTTAAGTGGATGTCATCAAAGCAATCTTCATTTAGCCAATTTAAGAGGTCATTAAATTGAGGATGTTGGGTTACAGATGCTCCTAGTAATCCTATTCGGTTGGTTGCAGTTAGTCCTTTCTCAACCGCGGGAATGAGCCCGTCTTCTAAAGATGAAGTTCTGAAAGGAAGAGTTAGGTAACTAGCCAGACAGAAGCGACAAAGTTCTGGACAACTTCGAACTGTTTCAACCATATGAATATTTGGCCATGCTGCATCTGGTGTGATGATTGCTGAGTGACTTAAGGTATTTCCTCGCCATGTTTGTTTGCTTATTAAATGAGGAATATTTTTATGAATTGGCTTGATTGTTTTGAGTTTTCCGTTCGAGTCATATTCAGGAAGGTAAAACTTAGGCACATAAAGACCTGGAATTAGAGCCAAGCTTTTTAATTTTTCTAGTCTAGGTAGATGTTTAACGTTTTGAACTGTGTCTATAAAGGTTGGTAAGAGATTTTCTCCATCTCCTAGGAGCACAACATCTAGAAATGGAGCGAATGGTTCAGGGTTGGCTGTCAGTACTGGTCCACCACCAAAAATAATGGGATCCTTCTCATTTCGTTGATTGCTCCAGATTGGAATATGTTGTCTTTCTAAAAGGTCGAGCAATGTTGGACCATCTAACTCCCAGCTAAGAGAGAGTCCGAAAAGATCACACTTATTTTTCGAGTCTTCTCTTTGATCTGTAAATAATCGTCGTACATCTACGTCTGACCTTTGTGCAAGAGTTGCCCAGATGACTTGGTACCCAAGACTTGTTATGCCAATAGAATATTTATTTGGGAATGCAAGAACTACTCTAAGAGCACCATGTGATGGTGGTGTTGGGGTAAATAGTAGGGTTTCGTTTTTCAGGGGAGATTTGGATTAGATGTGATTTGTAGTTAATTTAAGATGAAGAATTTAGTTTAAGGCGAAACATTTATTTTGACTTCCTCTTCTTTTCATAAATGTTTTTGAGTAAGATCTATATCTATTTGACGCTCGTAAATAGAGTGCTCGTTAAATAAGCGAGCTATTAAAAAGCTTGTAATACATGTAATTAAAATAGGTTTGAGAATTAGCAAATCTTTGGTCAATGCAAATGCTAAAAACATTGCTGTTATAGGGGTGCGAGAACAAGCAGCGACAAAGCCTCCCATTCCGGCAAAAATATAAGAGCTTGGAATATGGCCTGTCATTGTTTCCAACCAACCACCACAAGCTATTCCCAAGGATCCACCTAAAATTAACATTGGATAAAACAAACCACCGGGAGCTCCTGCAGCGGAAGCTAACCCTGTAGATAAAAATAATATAGAAAATATCTTTAATGCCATTAAGATTTCTATATCTCCTTCTACAATAATTTTTTTTAGATCAGTTATATGGTGAAATTCATTTGGGAGAAATGCATATACTCCTCCAAGTACGACACCACACAAAGTCATTTTGAGTATTAGTTGATTGCCAAACCAATTTTTTCCTTTGATCTGCATGGTTAAAACATATTTGCAATAAAGTTCTGCCAAGCATCCAATGATTATTCCTAGAACAATTAAATAACCCAGATCAATTGGTAAAAAGTCTGCGGAGTGTGTATATTCACGCTGAACTTGAAACCCTAAGGTTCTATCAAATCCTCCGGCACTTCTGTCGAGCCCAATGGCTTGTAGAACATCGGCCCATGTATCTGCCCAAAAAGTAGTCATTACTACTAGTAGTAAAATCACTGGTCTTGCGGAATTTAATAACTCTTCTATTACATAGATAAATCCACCTATTGGGGCACTAAATATTGCTGCTAATCCTGCCCCGCCCCCAGCGGCAACAATCACTCTTCGAAATGCAATAGGAGCCTTAAGCAGTTGTGCCATTTTCCATGCAACAGAACCTCCCATTTGTACGGCAGGGCCTTCTGGACCTAAAGGAAAACCGCTGCCAATGGCTACTATTCCTGAAAAAAGCTTTACCAAACCAACTCGAAGACCCATGGGTACTGCTCGATGGCGCAGAAAAGCCATGATGTGACTAACTCCGGAGCCACTGGCTGCTGGGGCTAGCGAGGAGATTAAATAACTTGAAAGAAGGCCTCCTAAGCCACCCATGATTGGTAAAACCAACCATGCAGGTGCCGCTTTCAGAAGATTTAATCTCCAATTATCAAGAACATGAATACCTGCTTGAAATAAAACTCCTGTCAGTGCTGCTCCTAATCCAGTCAGTGCTAGTGCTATTACCACTACAAACCATCGTTGTTTAAGTAGCTTGCGAATACTTCGATGGGAAGTTAAATGAGTATTATTTTTTTGAGAATCTAATATTTTTGACATTTAATTTTTTTGTTTGGTTGATGTTGATTCTTCTTTAATATGGTTGATCACACGACCTTGATCTTCGAAGCCTTTGATTTCATTAAAATTTAAATACTGATATAGTTCATTTGCACGTGGCGTGATTTTTCTTGCGGCAATTGATTGATATTCTTCAGCTGTAGGGATATGTCCTAATAGAGCACATACAGCAGCCAATTCAGCGCTCCCTAAATAAACTTGTGCACCATTCCCTAGACGATTATTGAAGTTTCTTGTACTTGTAGAAAATACCGTTGAATTCTCTTCTACACGTGCTTGGTTCCCCATACAAAGAGAACAACCTGGCATTTCCATTCGACTTCCTGCGTCTTCAAATATTTGGTAATAGCCTTCTTTCTGGAGCATTTCTTCATCCATACGGGTTGGTGGGCATACCCATAGTCTTGTCTTGTTGATTGTTGTCCCTTCAAGTATTTTTGCGGCGGCTCTGTAATGACCAATATTTGTCATACATGAGCCTATAAATACTTCTTGGATTTCATTGCCAGAAACTTCACTCAGAAGTTTTACGTTGTCTGGGTCATTTGGACAAGCCAAGATAGGTTCTTTTAAGTTATTAAGATCGATATCGATTATTTCTGTATAGACAGCATTGGAATCTGCGCTTATTAGCTCTGGTTTTTTTAACCAAGCTTCCATGTCTTTTATTCTTCTGTCTAGGGTTTTTGCATCTTGATATCCTCTAGCGATCATATTTTTAAGTAAGACCACATTGCTTCGAAGATATTCTTCAATTGTTTTTTCCGATAGTTTGATTGTGCAACCTGCGCAGGATCTTTCAGCACTTGCATCAGTTAGCTCAAAGGCTTGTTCGAGCTTCAGATCTGGCAATCCTTCTATTTCCATGATTTTTCCATTAAATATGTTGATTTTGTTGCTTTTTTCTACAGTTAAGAGTCCTTTTTGAATAGCAATCAACGGGATTGCGTTTACGACATCTCTTAGTGTGACGCCTGGTTGCAAGGACCCTTTAAATCGAATTAATACTGATTCAGGCATGTCTAATGGCATCGCTCCTATTGCGGCAGCAAATGCCACTACTCCTGAACCACCTGGAAATGAAATCCCTAATGGGAAACGGGTATGACTATCTCCTCCAGTACCAACGGTGTCTGGTAGCAACATTCGATTGAGCCAACTGTGAATAATTCCATCACCAGGACGCAGCGCGACTCCGCCACGTTCCGCAAAGAAATCCGGTAATTCTTTATGTGTTTTTAGATCTACTGGTTTTGGATAAGCAGCTGTATGACAAAAGCTTTGCATGACAAGATCAGCTGAGAAGCCAAGGCAGGCAAGCTCTTTCATCTCATCACGAGTCATTGGTCCAGTTGTGTCTTGGCTCCCGACAGTGGTCATCACAGGTTCGCAACTTGTACCTGGTCTGACACCAGGAAGGCCGCAGGCTCGGCCTACAATTTTTTGTGCTTGAGAGAAGCCTTTATTTGAGTCCTTTGGCTTGCCAGGGCGAACAAATATATCCGAAGGATCTAACCCAAGTTTTGTTCTTACTTTGTCGGTGAGTGCTCTGCCGATCATTAAGGGAATTCGACCACCAGCACGAACCTCGTCAAAAATAGTTGTTGGCTTGAGGTCAAATTTACTGACAATATCTCCAGTTGCTTTAGTAATAGTGCCTTCATAAGGCCGGATAGTGATTACATCACCACTCTGCAATTGACTTACATCACATTCGATTGGCAGTGAACCAGAGTCTTCAGCAGTATTGAAGAAAATAGGGGCAATTTTTCCTCCTATGATCACACCACCTGCTCGCTTATTAGGAACATAAGGAATATCTTGACCTGTATGCCAAAGCACTGAATTAATAGCAGATTTACGTGAACTACCTGTGCCCACAACATCTCCTACATAAGAGATTGAATATCCTTTTTCCTTTAACTTTTCAATTGTTTCAAGTCCTTTGGGATCACGTGTTTCTAACATTGCCAATGCATGAAGAGGTATGTCTGGCCTACTAGTTGCATGTGTGGCAGGTGATAGATCGTCAGTATTTGTTTCTCCTTCTACTTTGAAAACAGTTG
>QCGF01000031.1 GCA_003278175.1 Prochlorococcus sp. AG-363-P15 | reverse complement strand
GTCTTTGCATAAGAACTTTCCTCCTGATAGTTGACTATTTAACGGGAGGGTCTCCAGGGTGTCCTATGACTGGGTTGGCTGGAGGTTTGAGAAATGGAGGAAGAGGACCCTTCTCAGGCAGACCTTTCTTATGGTCGGATAACCAAGCTAATAACCAATTAACCGCTGTAGCTCGCCTTGTACGCCGTGGATAAAGCTCTCCTATTCGATAGCCAGTGAAATCTAATTCTTGCTTTAGTAATTGTTTGTACTGTTTTGGAATGGATCTAGTTAAGTAAACAGATGCCTTTCTGTCTGTAATTATTTGAGGACCATGAGGGAATGCTTCGGACCAGTTGATCGGGGTTTTGATTCCTGCAATCCATTTACCACCAGGATGCTTGGGTGGTTGGTAGTCAAGTCTTTCCCAAATCAGCTCTACAACAAAACGATCAGTGACATAGTCATTCAGAATCGCAGTTAAAAGAGCCCTGCTCAGTGACCAAGAAATCAAGAGTGTATTGAATCTAAAATCAACATACTGTGTGCTCGCCTTGAAATTGTATGGATGTTTGTTTGATGTTTTAAGTTCTATCAGGAGATTTTGACGGATATTAATTACGACTTAGATTGGTTGATTTTATTGAAATATAATCTCAATACTTTTTAATAGCATATGACCACCTTGGACAGGTTTTGCTTTCTCCAAGTTGTTTTTGAAATTTTCTTGAATTGATTTTAAGCACGATTCCATTAGTAGGATACTCTTTAAATAGTCGAGATTCAATCCATAGCTTCTTATAAAGCTCAACTTCACTTGTATAATGTGTGAATTCAGTCTGAGGGATGTTAAACCCAAGATTTTTTAGTGCTTGAAGGCTTTGAAAATGATTGAGGTTTGAATTGATGATTTGAAAGCTACAGAAAGCAAGTCCTGCTCTCTGAGAAATTGCTTCCCTATTAAATCCTGTTGTAAGTCTCTGTGTATCAATAGTTGTGTTGCTTGTACCATAAAGCTGCCCCCTGATATGTATAGCTTTTCCAATAGGTATGCTTTTAGGAACGTTTTGAATAAGGCTAAGTTCGTTCTTTTTATCTTCACCTGAAGAACTAATAGCATTAGCTAATATGCCATCTCTATAAATTAAAGCAATAGGCAAACCATTGATTTTGGGCTCAATAATAATTCTTGTAGTTGGCAGGAGCTGGCTTAACCACTCCTTATAGTTTCCGCTGGCTAATGACCAGAGACTATTGGCACCAACTGATTGATGCATACAGTTTTTTTCGACTCTAGTTAGATTATTGTTTAATGAATTAATAATTTTCTCTGAAGTTTTTGTTTGAGTACTTGTCATTACCCTTTAAGCTACATGACTTTGCTTGTTAGAATTGTATGCTCATCTAAAATTTGCCACAAAATCATTTTAAAAATTCTACCTAATTACTCCACAATAGTTTTTTGCGTCAAGGAAGCCTCGATGTATTAGGTCTAAATTTTATGGTGAGATGAAAGATAGCTTTCGAAGTTCATATTTTGGCTCAATACGTAGGCCAATGATTAGACCACCTTTATGCTTCCATGCATGACGATGCTGTGGTTGTTCAACTAGATGTTACAAACTCTAGAGAACCATTCCAGGAATTAGTGGAATTAATGCTTAATTACTATTTGAATGTATCAATATCATGCTCTGGAAAATTTTATCAGAAGAAAATAGAGAGATCTAAAGTACATAAAGCCAAAAGTTATACTAATGACATTAGAAAATATGCTGCGAATCTTTTGTAACCATAAGCAAAAAAAAACGACCTGTGACCAGCAGGTCGTTTTTCATCCCAATGCATAGATCTACTCGCCTATATAAACATGTTTGCGAGTCTTATGCTCTCGTAAGGAATACCCAATTAGGAATTCTCTTCCTGATTGGGTAAATGAGTCAGTTAAGAAGCTAGATTTCAATGAAAATTTACTCTTTTACAGGGTGTTAAATCATTAAAGATTTAGGATCTATCAGCCCAGAAATTATCCCTACTACAACAGCAAAGATAGCGAAAATTAAAATAGCACCTGGCCAGATCACTTTCCATTGATCACCCATTAGTCAACTCACTACTAGTTTATTAATAGCTCATAATTGATTTGATTGGCCAATTGAAAACAACCTTGAAATATAAAAAACACCTTGATATATCTTAGGAGACATCAGAATACATATAATGCCTCATGATGTCAGGCAAATCATTCCTTAATTAATTGTTGTTGGGAAAGGGTTGTTCTCTCTATGTCTTATGTGCCAAAGAGCCAGGTATCAAAGGCAGCTGGTACGCAATGTTCTTTGCCATCTCTTGATTTGAAACATCTTTCAATCCCCCATTCTTTTTCTACGATTTTCACGGAAGTGATATCTCTGGGAAGACTTGGGGCTACCAATAGGGCTCGATCCATGTCAAATTTCAGCTAATTAGGTTTTAACCCCTTGTTAATTTTAAGCAATAAGTAAAAAGGCTTTATTCCCACTGTGGGCTGACACGCACCCACCCTTCTTCCTGAAGTCTTTTCCAAAGCTTGATAGCATCATCCCTCACAATTCTCTTTCTGCTCTTTAAAAGTGCTGACTCGTTTCCAGGAATTACCCTGCCTTGATCAATAATGACAAATTGTTGTTTGATCCATGATCTTTCATCTAGGTGAAACCTAATAGACCAATGCTTTTTAGGATCTTTAAGCCAACCTTCTTTTTTCATTAATCTAAAAAACATTCCTTCAACTGAAAGCTCGCTTCTGAGATCATCTTTTGAAATGTTTTCATGATATATAAAAATGCCAACAATGATATCAAATGCTAATGCTATAGTTGTGATGATTTAAGTTGTATAGATTGCCTTTTTGAGGACTTCATTAAGTAAATCAATTGTAGTAATAGTGAAGTAGTTAATTGTAGAAAAACTATCCAAAGTTTTCAGATGCACATTCATTAATTGATGAAGAATCTATTAATCCTTTACTTGATTTTGAGCTTAAAGCGCACTTGCAAAAGTTTTCTATGGATGTTTCTGGAACTCCAAGTATTATGGGACTTTGTCGTACGCCTAGTACACACTCATTGAGTTGAGATTGAGTATAGGATAGGTTTTGTGGTGATAGGGAGAATAAAATGAGTGTGAAAATAGTCAGAAGTCTCATTTTGAATAGACTTGAGAAGTCTTAGATAGAACAATTAGGTGTTGGTCAATAGTTGATGAATGTCAACTGAATATTTCTTACCTTATCATTTTCTGCCGACTTTAATCGAATTCTTAATTGTTAATATTTTGTTTGCGTGATCAAAACAGGACGAATGATCCTTTTTGATTCATTACTATTTGAGTATTATGTATCTTGTTTTACCTTCACCTAATTAATTTAACTTTGATGCTGAATTTTAGCTTTTTTATGAGTGGAATAATTACCGCAAATTTTTCCCTTTTAATTATGTAATGACTATTATTTCTTAAAATGCTTGGTTGCACATTCATAGCCAGAACTCTGCGAATCTCTCTCTTGATCTAGTATTAGACTTAAGGCGCAATCACAATAGCTTTCTATGCTTGCTTTGGAGACGCTAGTTAGATTTGGATTAAGCTTTTCACTGGCAATACACGCTTGAAACTGATCCTCAGGGTAGGAGATGGCTTTAGGTGATAAAGCAAATATTATTAATAAGAAAATGGCTAGATGTTTCATAGAAGCTCTTTTTTGACTCTCTCTACATAGCATTAAAAGTGCAAAAAGTCAGGTAAAGCAATTGCTTATTATTGACTTCTAACCTTTAATCTATCAACCTTAAACTGCAGATATGGCATAATTCCAGC
The DNA here is from genome assembly GCA_003278175.1 of Prochlorococcus sp. AG-363-P15. Taxonomy (GTDB): domain Bacteria; phylum Cyanobacteriota; class Cyanobacteriia; order PCC-6307; family Cyanobiaceae; genus AG-363-K07. The sequence goes on along the minus strand of QCGF01000031.1, from coordinate 7,892 downwards.
ACGCTTCTATAAGACTATAAGGAAATGTGATTTCTTTGCGATGTGATCGGCACAGGGTTTTAAGTTGCAATAAGAAGAGTCATGCTTGATTTTATTTTAATTGCCTTATTCAATTATATACCTTTGAAGGTTTTGTATCGTCCTTGTGTTTATTTAATAGGTTGTTGAACCGATAACGGAGTATTGGGATTGAGAATTTTCTCCAGAAAGCTTGTGCTTAAATATATTTTGAATGTTAATTAATGAGGGTATTGTGGATAGTCTGTCTGGTTGGCCAGGGACGCATCCGTTAAGCATAGCAATGGCATCTTGACCAGTACTTTTGGCGGTTAATTTTTAGAGGCTTGCTGGCAGCTCTAAAAGTTGTTCTTAGAAAACTTCAAGGCGCAGATGATTGATTAGCTTGAGAAGCATTATTTGCCAAGATTGATGATTGGCTTTCTTTGTGAGCTCATGATGATTTATCTATTCAGTTAACTCCTTGTCATGTTTAGATAAGACTTTGATTGAGGTTATTCTAAAAAAAATTTACTATTTAACACTAATTACATTTAATTGATGAGATGGAGTGTTGTGAATATCTTAATCATCAGAACTCTCTCGGCTAAGTATTTTAGGATTCCTAGGCTTGTCTCTAGGAGTGATAGCTATTGATATCAAATCTAAAAAGCTGAGTTGCCAAGACCCATCTCAAAAGGAAAAATTTGCTCACTTCCGAATATGTCTTCTATCCCAATTTCTTCCTTAAGTTCTTCTTTTAAGGCTTTCTCATTAGATGGTTCATCATTAATGCTAAGAGAGTTTTCTTTCCTGTAGTTGTCAGGTGGGGTAAAACCTGCTGTCGCAGCATCAGCACTAAGACCTACTGTAAAGAGTATCGAAGTGATAGTTATACGCAAAACCAACGAGAATGTAATTTCAATTATCTTTTTGAGCATAGGAACCTAGTAAGAGATCTTTAATTTAAGCAGGTTCCTTTCAACCTATCCGTAGGTTCCATTTTGAAGATATAAAAGTGTAACCTCTACTTAAGAAGGGCCTGTCTCTTGGGGAAACCTTCTTCAGCATAAAAATCCCCCTGCAGACCGAGGGGGATGCAAGTCGATTGCTTGCTCTTTTGATATAGCGAGGAGCCAATTGATACACAGCAGTAAAAAATACCTATTTGCAATGGTCTCAATAAGTAACTTTTGACAAGTGTCTTTTTTTAGCTTCAGCTTTTGCTTCGTACCTCTAAGAGAATTTTTATAAAGTTAAAAGCAATTTTAATTCATTCGTATAACGCACTCCCATTTAGGACAACCTATAAACCATCGAGAAGATGGGTGGTTTATAGGTTGTTTTGGAGACAGAATGTGGTCAACATTGATTTTGCTAATAAAGCAATCTGCTCTGTGCTTTGATTGTTATTAATTGTGCAGCACCTGGAAAATTAGTTATTTCTCTCATGGTTGAGGTGTACCAAAGGTTTTTTCATCTTTGAGCTTCTGAATTTCATCTTCTAAATCATTTATTTCTTTTTGAGCTTGATTGATGAGATCTAGGGACCATTGCCAATTACGTTCAGCACAATGCTTTTTAGATGATTCCCAATCCATAGTTAAAACGCTTGCTTTTGCTATTTTTGCGTATCAGAGATGATTTTGCAGCCAGTCTAAAAGGATTTACTAATGTTTTGCTTTAATGACCTTCATTTTGTGTTGACCCATATGAAAAAATTAGACTCTTTTAACCTATGATTTTTGCAAAAGGATTTCTTGGCAGATTAAAATTCTACGAGAATTTTTGGCAATGAAACTGTTTTTGATTGATATCATATTCATATTCTTAAAGAGTTTTGCAATTATTTCCCATTAGATAGATGTCTAAATTTATTCCATAGAAGAAAGGGGCATATTTGATTTTCTGACGCATTAATGACTTTTATGGATTATCTTTGGGCACTTATAACATAAGAATATTCTTATCAGTTAAATCCCATTGCCTTTACCCCATAAACAAGTAAACCGCAGCCAACCAAACAAGCGTTTATCACTCCCATTGCTACAGCGCCTATTGAAATAAAACCCATTGAGACGACTCCGATTGAAATAACACCCATTGGAACTAATCCGATTGCAATAATTGCACGAGGAGCAATTCCAATTGAAATGATTTTAGGAAGCCCATCGCCAGGGTTACCCTTTTGTAATGGTGGTGATTGTTGAGAATTAGAAGTCAAAGCTATTAATCCAAATTAATGGAGATTTAAAGAAATAATAGCAAGGAAAATGTATAGGATAGTATGACTTCTTTAGGAACATGGCTGCACTGTAATTTAACATCATATGAAATCATGGTTATTGATAAAATGCTGACTTGATAGCATTGATAACCAACATAACCTTTATTAAATAATAGAAGTTAGCCTGTTCACTTAACTCTTGTTAGATAGGAAAGTATGACTTGGTCACTTGGTTACTGATCGAACCTTTAAGAAGATTAACTATTTATTTAGCAATATAGATAGGGAATTATTAAAAAAATTGCTCTAATTATTCTAGTATGTAAAAAAGAAAATGTAATCCATTGCTACGAATCAATTTTTGATTAATTTGTGAATATGATCAAAATGCACCTAAAGACTTATAAGGAAGATCAATTAGCCAGATGGGGCTTGCTAAAGCAAGTTCAACGTGAAGAAATAATCGATGACTCAATAGCTCAGGTGCCTCACCCCAATGATTCCGAGAAAAAAGAAATAATATCCAGGTGGCTACTTCAAAATCAAATCAAAACAAATGAAGATCTAGATGCCTGGCAAAGTGACCGTTTACTAACGAATTCTCAGTGGGAGGAATTGGTTATTAGAAAATGGCTTTGGAGTAAATGGTGCGAATTACATTTTCAATCAAAGCTGCAGAGCTACTATTTACAGAGAAAACCTTATCTCGACAAGGTTACTTACTCTATGCTCAGAGTCAAAGAGAAGTCGTTGGCTACCGAGCTTTTTTTGCGTATAAAAGAAGGGGAGTCTCTTTTTGAAGATATAGCTGCAAATTACTCGGAAGGGCCAGAAAGGACTAGTAAAGGTCGACTGGGCCCAGTCCCCATGAGTCAACCACACCCTGCATTATCGAGGCTATTGCAGATAAGTGAGGCAGGTCAATTATGGTCCCCAAAACAATTAGAGAACTGGTGGATTGTTGTAAGGCTAGAAGAAATTATTAATACTGAATTAAATGATGAGATAAGATTGACTCTATCATTGGAGTTGGGTGACTCTTATTTGCAAGAAATCTTAAAATCCAATGTTTAACTATACATGCCACATAAGATCAAATAACAAGCTTCTAATTTATCTACAAGATGACAATCATTGATAGATGGAAGCCTTTGCAAAAACTCACCATAGAGAATCAGAATATTCTTAGAAATAAGCTTGAATATATTTCACTAAAGCCAGGGCAAGAACTGAATGATTCAGATCATCTACCTCCAGGTCTGCTTTTCCTCGAGGAAGGCCAGATGCGCTTACTGGCATTAGATCAAATGAATGAGCCATTTACGCTAAAAAGATTTAATTCTGGAGATGTCTTAGGCGTAGAACAACTTCTTAGAGGCGTTACTGGAGAAATACTTGCTGCCTCTACTGAGATCAAGGGCCAACTATTGCCAGCAGAAGACTTTCTTGCGCAAATTTATAATAGTTCCGAATTCTTAAAATCATTCTGCAACATATCCGTCTCTGAACTTTACTCTGTAACAGCTGCCTCAAATGATCCAAAGATAGTTAAAGGTAGAGATTTGTTGACTTCTGTGCAGAATGAAATGCATAAAGAGTATAAAGTTGAGTTGCTATATCCTGGAGATTTTCATTTCGAATCTGATTGGGGAAATTGTCTTGTAAGTAGCATTAATATTGAGAATAAAGAGGTTGGTAGTCTTCTCTCTGGACCAATTGAATTAAAAGTTGTAGGGAAATTACCTGCGAGGTTAATTAGATTCCCAGGTAGTTGGCCTCCTTTCAAAAGTACTATCAATAGACATTCTGAGAATTCAAGAAGCAAAGAGGAAAAAGAACAAAAGGAGGCCTTGGAAGACTGGTATGGTGGATTGAATAGTTATGGTTCATTCCCTCATATAGATGGATCTGGCCCTGTCGATGAGCCATTTGCGTGCTTCCGAATGCTTGCCAGGTTTTTTGATTTACCTTTTAGACGTGAGGTTCTAAAAAGTGTTCTTAATGATCAATTAAATCGATCCAGTAATAGTTTCTTGGGTTTGCAACATCTTGCCGCAATTTGTGATTTGTTAGGTCTTCGCAGTACTTCGTTAACATCAACCTCTGTAGATCAAATAGAAAGATTATTACTCCCTTCTTTAATAATTAAAAACGGCCATCCATTAATATTATGGCAACATAAAAAACATGAGATTCTTATAGGTAGTCCATCTGAAGGCCAAAACTGGATACCTACTGATAAATTATTAGATTTATCAGTAGAAGATGGTCTAGAGGTCCTGTCGATTGAATGTAATAAGAATACCCCAAAAGCACGGTTTGGTCTCAAATGGTTTTTGCCTGCAATCAAGAAACATAGATATAGCCTTATTCAGGTTGTATTATCTAGCTTTTTTGTTCAGCTACTTGCCTTATTTAATCCACTTTTAATTCAGCAAATCATTGATGCTGTAATCAGTCAAGGTAATAGATCAAGCTTAAGTGTATTGGGCCCACTTTTGATAGCAATGGCTTTAGCACAGGCTCTACTGGGTTCGCTTAGAACATATCTTTTTACCGATACAACTAATCGGATTGATATATCTCTAGGCTCGTCAATTATTCACCATATGCTCCGTTTGCCATTGGGATATTTCGCGCGCAGACCTGTAGGTGAAATTAGTAGTCGAATAGGCGAATTAGAAAAAATACGCAGCTTCCTAACTGGTACAGCTCTGACTGTATTACTTGATTCTATTTTCTCATTTATATATATCGGTGTCATGTTGCTTTACTCAGTGCAACTAACCTTATGGGCATTAGCTGTCTTACCCATATTTATATTAGTGACTGTAGGTGCTGCACCGATAATAAGACAACAATTAAGGCAACAAGCAGAAGCAAATGCTCGAGTTCAAAGTCATCTTGTGGAGACTCTATCTGGAATGGAAACTGTAAAGGGTCAAGGAATGGAACTACCTAGTGAATGGCGTTGGCAACAATTATATAGTGGGCAAATCCAATACGGTTTTAATAATACTATTACAAGCACAGCTGCTGGATCTGCTAGTCAGTTTTTAGAGCAAATATCTGGGCTATTAGTAATTTGGATTGGTGCAACTTTAGTCCTTAATGGTGAAATGACATTAGGCCAATTAATTGCATTTAGGATTTTATCTGGATATGTCACGAGTCCACTGCTTAGATTGGCTAGCTTATGGCAAAACTTTCAAGAGACAAGTCTTTCCCTTGAAAGACTCTCTGACATAGTCGACCAACCTGAAGAAATAGAAATTACTGGGAAAGACCTTCCACTTCTACCACCAATTAAAGGCGCGATAGATTATGAGGGGATAAATTTCCGCTTTGGCAAAAAAGGTCCTTTGCAACTCTTAAATATCAATTTGTCCGTACAAGCAGGTGAATTTGTTGGCATAGTTGGTAGTAGTGGCTCTGGTAAAAGTACACTTTTAAAACTCCTTACAAGGTTATTTGACCCTATAGAAGGTACTATTCGTGTCGATGGAAATGATATTTCCAAAGTTGATTTATACTCATTACGCTCACAAGTTGGTTTAGTTCCTCAAGATAGTCTTTTGTTTGATGGAACTATTCAGGCAAATATTGCTTTAGCCAGACCTGAGGCAAGTTTTGACGAGATCTGTCATTCAGCCAAAATTGCATGTGCCCATGATTTTATACAAGAACTTCCTTCGGGATATAACAGTCCTGTTGGAGAAAGAGGCTCTGGTTTGTCAGGTGGTCAGCGCCAGCGCATAGCTATTGCAAGAATGGTACTTAAGAAACCGAAGTTATTAGTTCTTGATGAGGCTACAAGCGCTTTGGATGTAGATACTGAGCAACAATTAACAAAAAACCTGGCAGAGGAATATCAGAAAAGCACTGTTCTTTTTATTACACATAGACTAGGGACCCTTAAAAATGCCAATACAATTCTAGTTATGCATCAGGGGGCATTGGTTGAAAAAGGCAGCCATAATGAGCTAATGGAACTGGATGGCCGCTATGCAACTCTTTATAGGCAACAAGAAGCATTAATGGAGTGACTAAAATAAAAAGACCCGTAAGCTCAAATAGAGTAATACCCAAAATAAAGAGTGGTGGTTTTAAGTTGGGCGCATACACTATGAATAAAATAAAACATTATCTTTTAAATTTCTCATCTTTTATCAACCAAAATATCAAGGGCAAATTAATATCAGATATCAAAGTTTTTACTCGCAAACAATCTGAGGGTAGCTCTGACCTGTTAGCCCACCAAGATGTTTTTTACAGGCCTAAACCAACCTGGACAAGAGCTCTTATTATTTCAATTAGTGGAAGTATAGGCTTTGCTTTTTTATATGCATGTATTGCAAGAATTGACGAGGTTGTAGTTGCCAGAGGGGAGCTACAAGCATTTGGTGCGGAAAGACCAATTAAAGCCTTATCCTCAGCAATTGTGAGCAGTATTGTCGTTTCAGAAGGGGAAGATGTTAATAAGGGACAATTGCTTCTGAAATTTGATTCTGAGGTTAATGATCAAAGAAAGATTTCTTTGATCAACGAGCAGATATTTGAATCTCGAAGAAAACATGAACAAGAAAAGGCATTTGAAGCAAAAGTAAGGAGTTTAGAGTCGAAGTTGAATAGCCTTGAAATTACTTATGATCTTCAAAAGAGAATAGTAGAAAGACTTTCTCCACTTGTTGAGCAAGGCGCTATATCCTTGGTTGATTATCTAAAGCAGAGAAATCGCCTGCAAGAGTTACTTGGGGAAATAGCTCAAACAAAAGCAAACTTATCTGAAGTGGACGCTCAAACTTCAACTGTAAGAAATTCTATTCAACGAGAAATATATATGCTTGATAGGAAAATAGCAGAAGCTTATAAGGCCAGTGAGCATGAGGAATTAAGATCTCCTGTTCAGGGTCGTGTTTTTGATTTAGTTCCAGCAAGCCCTGGATACATAGCTTCAAGCGGAGAAACATTAATGAAAATAGTTCCCCATGGAGCATTAGAGGCAAAGGTTTTTATAACAAACGTTGATATAGGTTTTGTTAAGCCTCAAATGCCAGCTCAAATAAGAGTTGATGCATACCCTTTTACTCAGTTTGGCCACATATCTGGCAAACTGAAATCAATTGGAGAAGAAGTTCTTCCTGCAAATGACCAATTGCCTGAGCCACATTTTCCGGCTTATGTGATGCTTGATAGTCAATTCCTGGAGAATGATGGACGGCGCTATGAAGTCCGTTCAGGTCAAAGTGTTTCCGTTAATTTAGTTGTAAGAGATAAGCCTGTAATTAGCCTCCTAACCGATGCTGTTGAGAAAGCTCTAGACGCGTTACGTGGAGTTAAGTCAAAGAAAAGAGAATAAGTATTATTTGCTAGCGAGAGGCAATTTGTTTGCGGACTGCCCAGTGCTCTGGCTCTGTTATTCGGGTTCACATTCAGGCAAAACAGTCGCCCCTTTTATATTTGCTTAATACTTTAAGGGAAAGGTAAAAGCCAGTGCTAGAAAGGTACTAGATGCTCTAGATGCTTTCTTCCCTTGTTACCCATAGGCTTTTAAGCCTTGTTATGAATCCAGTGCGCACTCTTGTCGGTATTTCACTCGAGCCAGTACAAATTAACGACTGGAATAAATGGCACCTAAGAAAACCAACAAAGGAATTGTCTTGAACGG
>QCGF01000030.1 GCA_003278175.1 Prochlorococcus sp. AG-363-P15 | reverse complement strand
AACAGAAAGATTTAAGATTTGCTGGCTTGTACCTGAGTGCTGAAAATTGGTTCTAATTCAATGGTTCTTTGCAGGGCAGCGTCTTGAAGAAACTGTACCTTTGAAGCTTGCCAGGCACAGAAGGGTTCAACTCGAAGCACAAGGTGCCGTCATTTACTGGAGCGAAAGACTTCATAGTGGCAATTAAAACCACAACGTGTGCTGATATCCAATCCATCCTCAGGGTGCGCGAACAATAGGCGGCTTGCTTAACTTCTATTTACCTTGGCAAAAGGATGCCTTGAAGAAATAGGTATCAATCTAACGAAAATGAATCCTCACAAAAATCAGATATTACTAATTTAGCTAAAGTTATAACTAAGATTAGAAATCAAAGGAAGGCCAAAACCAAAAGAGGAAAAGAGCCTTCAGAAGGAGCCCGAAACAGATAGATTACTAGGCTTTGATATTAACAAGAAATGATAATTGGAGGTCTTATTACTAATTAGGCACAGATTTATTCGTGTGGTCCTATGAAAACTGAAAGCAATTCTTTCGATAGAAAAATACATGGGCTTCACAAAGAGAGTATAGAGTAAATGGCACTTTCCCAATCTTTAGAGAATTCCCAGGTCTCTCTCTTAGTAAAGCTCATTGCAATATTTTTCTCCATATAAGCTGCTTCATTAATAAAAACTGGTACAAATGTCTCGGAGCCTTCAAACCTAATAACGCTTCCGTCTGACTTGAGGAATAAAGGCGCACCATTCTCAATCGGATGCCAGTCTGAACCTTGTCTAGAAGGATGGACGAAAGCTTCTATTTCTCCATCCACTGTGCGCGGATAATCAATACTTTTGACATGACGATGAACACGAATTTTATCCGGGAAAAAAGCCTTCTTAGTATTCAATTTTCCTAATTCTTCAAGGAAAATATTTAAAGCCAATTTGGTTTGATTAATAACTTTTGCGTTCAGTAATCCTTGTGGAACTGGACCTATTTCAATCACCAATCCACAAGGCCAGGACTCGACCAAAAAACCTTTCTGATTATCATCTCCCTCATGCAAGTAAATAGGAAATCCAATTCTTGATTGCAATAAAGATGCAATCGCCAAGTCAGCAGGCCGTCTTCCATAGACAACAATAGAAGTCCCCATTGAAGAAGTTGTGCTATGCAAGTCAATAGCAATTTGGCAGGCATTTAATCCCTTCGGTCCAAAATTTAATAACAGTTCCCGTGCACGTTCAATCTCATATAAAGCCAGTTGATCATCGTTCAGTAATTCCTCTCGGAAACTACGATTAAGATCACAATCAAGATAACGTTTGCAATTGTGTAATGCTTCTGGATTCCCTATAACTTTCACAACTTCAAAGTCATTTACATTTATAATTTCAGGCTTTTTAATCCACTGGTTTATCAGCCAAGAAGCATTGATTTCATTCCCATGGGTTCCTGCAATGAAAAGGACCTGAGGCTTGCTCATTAGCATTGGACTACTACTTGCAGCCTGCCTGAGAATAGGAGTAATTGAAACTTGTACATGTCAATTCCTCCAATTTTTGTTGCAACAGCTCGAAAAGGATGGCGATGGCAATGGAATCAATTAATGAATGAGTTAGCTCCAGCCGATCAATATGGGAACTATCAACGTCCCAAAAGCCAACACCAAAATGCTGAAGTACCAACGAAAGCCAACCTAAGTATTAGATCTAAAGAGTCGCTGCCTCATTTAATAATTGGACGCAGTTGTCCATGGGCTCATAGGACATGGCTGGTATACAAATTGCGCAACCTAAAAAGTAGCCTCAATTTAGTTATTTCAAAAGCCGACCCAAAGGCAGGCAGGTGGAAAATTCAACCAGCTTGGTTGGGATGTGATTCTTTACTAGGTTTATACCAAAAATGTGGTCAACCTCCGAGCCATAGGGCCACAGTTCCCGCAATTATTGACCCAGGTCCAACAACTAAACATCAACCTCAATTATTAGGTAATGAAAGCAGCCAACTAATTGAAGTACTGAATCAATGGCCAACTAATAGTGATGCCCCTGATCTATCTCCGATAGAGCTTCACAATGAAATCGAAAACTGGAACAAATTACTACTGCCTTCAGTAAATGATGGTGTCTATAGATGTGGATTTGCTCGAAACCAGGCCGCATACAACAAAGCATGCAAAGAACTATTTGATGCGCTCAAAGTTGTAGAACAGAGCCTTTTGGATAAAGGTCCATGGTTATGTGGTGATCAACTAACACTAGCTGATGTACGACTTTTCCCTACACTCATACGCTGGGAGATTGTCTACATGCCCTTATTTGGATGCAGTCAAGAGCCACTTTGGTTCTTTCCGAAACTTTGGGAATGGAGACAAAGATTTCTATCACAACCAAAAGTTCTAGAGACTTGTGATCCAAATGGCTGGCGCAATGACTACTTCGGGACTCTTTTCCCATTAAGACCTAACAGCATTGTTCCCGCAGGGCCAGATTTGGTCAGAATGGTAAATAGCAAAGCCCCACAAAAGTGACAAGCGAAAAAAAACAAGTTATTTTTCCCAAAGATGCAAGTTCTGATGAATCTGTATTGCAGGGTGTCTATGGAAAATACAGCATCACCAAGGACGATGAAATTGAAGTTCAGCGGTATCGAATTTCTGTTCTAATTTGCGGGATATCCTTCTGTGCGGGCATATTGCATTGGCTCGTCATTGGGCCAGTTTTTGCTTGGCTATGGCTCATTCCAATCGCAATTAGCCTTGGCCTTGCCCTGAAATGGATTCATATTTATCTCCGCCCACTGCATAAAGCCCTTCAAATTCTTTGGACCATTGGATGTTTAGGCCTTGGGGTACTTGCGACAAAAGTTGGTGGTCAAAACTTACTTTCTAGCCTTGCTTCTGATCCAATTTGGACCTTAGCAATTGGCCCATTATTTGCAGCTCTAACAGGTATAGGTTTCAAAGAATTCTTTTGCTTCCGAAGACTTGAAGCAATTGGTCTAACTGTTTTAGTTCCACTAGCACTACTGGGCCATTTGATGGGGATACTAAAACCATGGTTTGTAATGACATTGCTAGGTTGCTCTGCACTTTTGTTATTAGTGCTAGCAATTAGAAAATTCGGGATGACTGCTGCAGCTGATGTAGGAGACAAGAGCGTATTTGACTATCTAGATCGCCAAAATACTGCAGAAGCTTTGTGAATCTAATCAGTCTGATTGGAGCTTCAAAAGACTTCGGAATTTGCTGTCTTTTTGCAGATCTCACTCTGCATATTCAGAAAGGAGAGCGATTGGGGTTGATTGGACCTAATGGGGCAGGGAAGTCAACCTTGCTTAAAGTACTTGCTGGTAAAGAACCGCTAGAAGAAGGCGAGCGCAGGTGTTCTCAAAAATTAAAAATAGAGCTTGTCAGTCAAGAAAGTGCAATCAATAACAACCGAACAGTAATACAAGAAGTCCTCGCAAATTGTGGAGAAAAAAGGAATCTGCTTGTACGCTTCTATCAACTCAGTGATGAAGTAGCCAGAAACCCTAAGAACGAAAACTTATTAGCCGACCTCGGCAAAGTTAGCGAACTGATTGATCAAGAAGAAGTATGGGTTTTAGAGCAACGATGCAAAGAAGTCCTTCAAAAACTTGGGATTGATGAACTACATCGACCAGTCAAAGAACTCTCAGGGGGTTACCAAAAAAGAGTACTTCTAGCCTCTGCCCTAATTGCAAATCCAGATGTACTGCTATTAGACGAACCAACCAACCACCTAGATGCATCAGCGAGTGAATGGCTACAAAATTGGCTAGGACGTTTTCAAGGAGCTCTTGTACTTGTTACTCATGACCGGTATGTACTTGATCAAGTAACTCAAAGGATGATCGAAGTTAGCGATGGAAAAGTCAACCAATACATCGGAAATTACAGCAATTTTCTAAGGCAAAAAGCGCTACAAGAAAAGTCAAATTCCTCAAAAGCCAAAAAGTTCAAAGGCATTTTGAACAGAGAGTTGGACTGGTTAAGTCAAGGTCCAAAAGCCCGAAGCACTAAACAAAAAGCACGACTGCAAAGAATTGAACAAATGCGCCGCGAGCCCATACAAACAAGAGCACGTGATCTCACAATCTCCACAATGAATAAGCGGATCGGAAAACTAGTAATCGAAGCAAATTCTCTCAAAGCTACAAGCAATGGGAAAGAAGATGGCCAACTCCTCTTCGAAAATTTCAGTTACCAATTCAGTTCAGAAGACCGAGTTGGAATTATTGGTCCTAATGGTAGTGGTAAATCCACACTCCTGGATCTTTTTGCCCATCGCAAGCTTCCTATAGATGGTCAACTGCGTATTGGACCAACAGTTGAACTTGGATATCTCGATCAACAAACTGACGTATTAATCAAAAGCAAGGGCCTTGAAAGGAAAGTTATCGAATTTGTAGAAGAAGCTGCATCTTGGATAGATATAGGTAAAGAGCAAGTCACTGCATCTCAATTACTTGAAAGGTTTCTCTTTCCTCCTGCGCAGCAACATAGCCCACTTAAAAAACTTTCTGGAGGAGAAAAAAGAAGACTTACTTTATGCCGGATACTTATAAAAGCACCAAATGTTTTGCTATTAGATGAACCTACTAATGATCTAGATGTTCAGACTTTAAGTGTACTTGAAGACTTCTTAGAAGATTTCAAAGGTTGTGTTGTCGTTGTCTCACATGATCGCTATTTCCTTGATCGCACAGTGGATAGGATTTTCAGCTTCGAAGAAAATGGAATTAAAAGGTATGAAGGAAATTACAGTGCATTCCTTAAAAGCAAGCAACTTGCAGAACAAAAAGAACTAATCAAAAAAGTAAACTCTAACAAGCACATTAAAACCTCAAGACAAACTGAAAAGAAAAATATTTCATCAATTAAAACCTCCAATCGCATAGGAAAAGCAAATAATAAAAAAATTGAACTACCTAGAAGACGAAGCTTTAAAGAATCAAGGGAGCTAGAAAAGCTAAATCAAGAATTACCCTTGCTAGAAGCGAAGAAGCTAGAGATTGAAAAAGATCTACAGAACTGTGAAGGGAATCTCACAGATTTAAGCAAAGCACTTGCTGATTTAAGTGAAAAGCTTGAAACTTCAGAGAATCGCTGGTTGGAGCTCAGCGAACTGAATTCTTAACACCTCGAACTCTTCGGTGCGTGTGCTGATTTTGGTGAATCTTTTCAAAGTTTTGCTTTGCTGGACCTGGCCAAATACAACGAGGGCCAGGAAATGAGTATGAATAAGAATCTTCTGGTTTTATCCAGGGTGGGGTCCTGATAGGGGCTCCCCTTGATTCCGCCAGCTTTATATATGTTGGTCGATAATTTTGAAGAGATCGATGTATTTCCATCTGCTCACCCATGTGCCTTAAATAAACATCATTTGTCCAAGTAATACGATTTTGCTCAAAAGCCTGACAAGCTTCAAGGATTGAGCCAAACCTTTGGCTAATTAGTCCTGTAGGTGCACATTGTTTCCACTCAAGCACTTCTAGGAAACTCAATCCAGAGCGCCATTGTCGCTGCTCAGAAAGATAGCAAGAGTTTTCCGGACCATTAATCCAAAACATTTGGCCGCATTCATCAATGAAGTGGCGATCCTTTTGCTCTCGAATGCGCGCCATAATTAGTCAGCCTAGAGCTCACTAATTAGCTGGTAGCTACCGATACGCTTTTTTGGCAATGGTGTTGTAACGCAAACCAATTAACGAAATAACCCATGGCACAACGCTGTTAAAGCCGTATCGTGTGCATGTCGACCGAGGCCGGTATAGGCCAAGACCTAATGAAAACTATCGACGAGCACATTCAAAAGGATCAATCAGAGATCCAATCTGCTAAGGACCATGGCGATAATGCCAAAGTCCGTCACCTCACAGAAGAGTTAAATTCCTTAAAGGAATACAAAGATCATCATCCTGATGATAAACATGACCCCAATGCTCTTGAATTGTTCTGTGATGCCAATCCTGACGAACCAGAGTGTCTCGTTTACGACGATTAATTAGCTCCCAAATAAAGAAAAAAGAAAGGAATGGTCTTCAAGGCCCTTCCTTTCTTTTTCATGGTTAGAGAGAAATCAATTAATTCAATAGTCCATATTGAAATCTGAAGGACTACTTGTAAGGGAACAAACAACAGCCTCTTCGTTTCTCATCTCACGAACTTCAGCAATTGGGCGACCCATTCGCTTCAGGACTTCAATATCCTGAACTGTCTGGCAACGAGCTATCACCTTCCCCTGAAGGTCAAAACAACTGTAGAAAGTCATGACTTTTTTTACTTCAGTCCATTTATGACGAATTAATGAGGACTAGACAAGTAAAAATTCAAAACCAACATATCAATTTCCTAATTCCTTCCAAACATTGTCCAACAGAAGATCCAGGCCTTTCCCCATTGCTGCTGAAATAAGCATCAATTTTCGACCACTTGCCTTTTCCAACGAATCAATAATTTCTTTCTCTTGCTTTTGATTTAGAAGCTCTCTTTTGTTGAGAACCAAAATTCTTGGTCGATCAACAAGTCCATGCCCATAAGCATGTAATTCCTGTTCTACAATCTTCCAATCGCCTACTGGATCTTCTGAAGCAGCATCTACAAGATGAACTAGAAGTCTGGTGCGCTCAATATGTCGAAGAAAATCATGTCCTAGCCCTACACCTTGTGAAGCTCCAGCAATTAAACCTGGTATGTCTGCAAAAACAGTTCCATCACCGCTGGGGCGACGCACTACCCCCAAATTAGGGACCAATGTCGTGAACGGATAATCGGCAATTTTTGGGCGTGCAGCAGACAAAACTGCCATCAAAGTACTCTTCCCTGCATTTGGCAACCCAATAATTCCCACCTCAGCTAATAACTTCAGTTCTAATTGCAGTTCCCACTCTTCTCCCTCTCTTCCCTCAGTACACCTTTCAGGTGCCCTATTGCTATTGCTTAAAAAGTGAGCATTGCCAAGTCCACCTCTCCCTCCAAAAGCAATCACAAGAGTCTGTTTATTTTCTGTTAAATCCCCAAAAACAATATCTGTTCTCAGATGTCGAATCTCAGTTCCACAAGGGACATTGACAACCAAATCTTTTCCAGACGCACCGGTACGTTTATTAGGTCCTCCTCTACTACCATCCTCAGCAAGGAAAAGTCTCTTGAATTTGAAATCTAAAAGGGTCTGAAGATTTGCATCAGCCCGAAAAATAACCTTCCCGCCATCCCCTCCATCTCCACCAGAAGGGCCTCCAGCCGGGACATATTTCTCTCGCCTGAAAGCAACTATTCCATCACCACCATGACCTCCTTGCACAGTGATTCGTGCTTGATCTATGAACTGCACAACAGGTGATCAGCATGGCCAATGATTAACACTAAATCCTCTACAACGAAGAAACGCAAGCTAATCCAATCTTTCATCCTCTATTCGGTCCAATAAAAGTAATGCATCTACTTCAGCCAAACAACACTACAGCCAGCCCCACCATCTCCTTGATCAGCATCAGTAACTTTTTCAACATAAGGAACACTTTCAAGCCATTGTCGCAAACCTCTCTTTAGCTTTCCAGTTCCAATCCCATGAATCACCCAACAAGGTCCAACGCCATTGCGCAAATACTCCTCAACAACCGCTTCAGCTTCGTAGACTCTCAATCCCCGAACATCCAACGTATTACTCGCAGTACGCACTGCAGAACTATTACTAAAAGACATTCGAGATTGAACCTTAATCACAGATTGAGGTGAACTAGCTTTCAAACCATCAAGACTTTCCACATCTTCTAAACCAACAGTGCTTCGGAATACACCACATAAGACAGTGAGATGTAAACCATCTTCTGAAATAGCCAATACTTCTCCTGATTTCCCAAGTGCCAGCAATCGCACCCTGTCACCCACTTGAGGTGACCAAGCCTTTTGACTACTCCTCCTTCTCTGCGGTCGATAGTCAACCTCTAAGCGACGCAATCTTTGACCAACTCGTCTAGCGGTCTCCCCATCCGCATTGGCCTCACGTAAACGACTAATCAAACCACGAACCTCTTTTTGGCCTTCACGAATCACACTTTCGACTTGTTTGCGTCCATACTCTTTCAGTTCTTCAGAATCCTGTTGGTGCTTATCCCATTGAGAAAGAAGCTCCTCATGAAGCAATTCAGTACGTGCCAACAGAGCGGCCGCCTCTTCTGCTGCAACTTGCTGACGTTGTCTCTGTTCTTCCAGCCCTCTAATCACATTATTGACGTCATCTAAACCCTTTGGCCCAAGCAACTCTTGGGCATTTTCAATAATTCTAGAGTCAAGCCCCAAACGACTCGCAATTTCCAAAGCATTACTTCGTCCAGGGATGCCCCATTGCAAGTCATAAGTAGGTGTAACAGTCACACTATCAAAAGCAACAGAAGCATTCTCAAAGCGCGAATCACTATATTTAAGAGACTTCAATCCTCCAAAGTGCGTTGTCGCAACAGTCAGTCTTGCTCTATCCGCAAGGGTACTCAGCAACGCGATTGCCAGTGCCGTGCCTTCACTCGGGTCAGTGCCTGCTCCTACTTCATCTAAAAGCACTAAGCATGGCCCTGGCTTTTCCTTAATTGCCTGCAGAATACGGCCAATACGAATAATATGACTACTGAAAGTTGACAAATTCTGCTGAAGCGATTGTTCATCACCTATATCTGCCAATATTTGGCTGCACCAAGGCAATGAAGGTCGCCCAACACAGGGGACAAGACAACCTGCACGAGCCATCAAAGAGGCCAAGCCAATACTCTTAAGTGTGACTGTTTTTCCACCTGTATTTGGCCCCGTAATCGCGACTACTCTTAAGTCAGGTCCAACTTCAACAGTTACTGGAACAACAGCATTCCCTTGTTCACGAAGATATTGGCAAACCAGAAGAGGATGACGCAACTCCTTAAGGATAAAAGGAGCATCGAATTCTTCATGTAGCACAGGAGGAACTCCTCCTAACCAAGCCCCAAAACGAGCCCTCGCCAAAGCCAAATCTAGTCGCAACATGACTTGAGACAAATGCTCTAAAGGCTCAAAATATCCACCAACCAAAACACTCCATTCACCTAACAATCGATATTCTTCGCTTTTAATTTCCGACTCTATTGCAGCTATGCGATTACCCAAAGGAATAACCACATAGGGTTCTAAAAAAACTGTATTTCCTGAAGCAGAGCTTCCATGAACAATCCCTGGAAGCTGATCAACTGCGCCCGCCTTTAATGACAAAACCGGTCTACCATTCCGATCTCCAATTGCAATGTCCTGAAGAATAGATCCCTTTCTTCTCAAAATTTCTTGCAAAACCCCACGACGCTCTGCACGCATACCCTGCAATTTGCCTCGCAAACCTCCCAGCTTTTCACTAGCCCGATCACTTACACGTCCACCTTCCTCAAGCCCAAATTTGAGCAGCTGTTCTAACTCAGGCAAAGTGGCAAGGTCAACCAGCAATGCAGTCGTCACTGGTCGAGACCTTTGATCATCTATTTGCCGACGAAGCCGACGAGCAGACGAGAGAGTGTCGGCAACTTTCAGTAAATCTTCTCCAGAAACAACTCCGCCTTTGCAACAGCGCATCAAAATATCTCCTAAATCATGAACCCCTTGGAAATTCATACCTCCCTCAAGTTCCAGATCTAAATCTCCTAATTCCAATGTTTCGGCCAAGCACTGTCGTGTAGCAGAAACATCCTTGGGCAAAACAAGGCTTTTACAGTTGCGACAACCCTGAGGAGTACTTGCAAACGTTGCAAGGTATTCACAAAGTCTTGGCCACTCCAACAACTCCAGAGTTTCTTGAAAGGCTATTTCAGCAACTGACTTTTCATCGGCAATTCCTGAAGAACTCATCCCGCAAATTTCTAATTCTGGTTACCTGGGATGCCTGTAGGCGGCACATAAAGCATCTCCAACCAATTGCCCTCTGAATCTTTGAGATAGAAAGATGCTGTTCCATCACGATGATCATGTAAGTCTCCAACCTCCTCTCCTCGCTCTTTCAATTGACAATGAATGTCCTCTACTTCTGCTCGATCAGTGAAGTGAAAGGCAAAATGAGGTCCAGCTGCTTTATACCCTGGCCCCAAAAGAGCCAAACCATCTTTACCTAACCCTGCTTCTAGATAGCACCAATCAGTGTCATCCCAAACCAGCTTCATTCCAAGACTCATATAAAATGACTTGGCGCGATCAATATCTTTAACTCGAATTGCTAAATGGCCTAGTCTTTGAACATTAATGGAATTATTTTCCAAAATTTTTTCAGTCATTATTTAAAACTAAGTAAACTTTAGATTTAACGCTATATGGATTCTGCATCTATGAATAAAGCTTATAGAAATTATTTTGACAAAGCTCTGGGTCGCTTAGGCTTCGCGTAACCATTTTGCAGCATCACATGCATGATAAGTGAGTATCAAATCTGCGCCAGCCCGCTTAAAACTCAACAAAGTTTCCAGTACTACTTGTGATTCATCGATCCAACCTCTCTCTGATGCTGCCTTAACCATCGCATATTCTCCACTCACGTTATAAGCCGCTATAGGCAAATCAGATTCTTCTCTTAAGCGATAAATAATATCCAAATATGCAAGACCTGGTTTAACCATCAAGATGTCCGCACCTTCTTGCTCATCAAGCTGAGCTTCAGTAATAGCTTCACGAGCATTTGCAGGATTCATTTGATAAGTGCTCTTGTCTTTTGGTATTGGTTTAACAGAAGTATCTCTAGGGGCAGAATCCAATGCCTCTCTAAAAGGACCGTAATAAGCAGAAGAATATTTGGCTGTATAGCTAATTATTCCAACATGTTCAAAACCCTCTTCATCCAGTGCCTCACGGATAGCACCTACACGACCATCCATCATGTCACTAGGACCAATCAAATCAGCACCTGCTTGAGCCTGAACTATTGCCTGCCGGCAAAGATATTCGATAGTCTCATCATTTAAAACAACCCCTTCAGAACTAACAATTCCATCGTGTCCATCACATGAATATGGATCTAAAGCAACATCAGTCATTACGGTCATATCTGGAAGTTCTTTTTTTAACCTTCTAATTGCTCTAGGAATTAACCCGTTTTCGTTAAAACACTCTGCACCATCCTCGGATTTAAGTGAATCAGCTATCTTGGGAAAAAGAACGATACATCTAACTCCTAGATTCCAAGCCCTCTCAACTTCTGCAACCAAAGTATCTATTGTCCAGCGATTTGCGCCCGGCATAGCGTTGATTGATTCAACATCTGCACCCTCATGAACAAACAAAGGGTAAATAAAATTAGCTGGATTCAAACTATGCTCTTGCACCATTTCCCTCAAAGAGGGAGTGCGGCGGAGTCTCCGAGGACGGTAAGTTAAATCCATCAAGACCAAGGAAGATATTCATGATCGTAAATCCGAGCTTAGACAGATGCTGACTTCAGCCAAGATTTACGAGGATCATTGCAACGGATTCTCTGCAACTCCCTAAGAAGTCTCAATTCCTCAGACGACCAATTTTCCGGCAAACACAAGGTCGGGATGAGGATGAGATCCCCTCTCCCACCTTTTAAAGGCCACCCTTTGCCTCTTAATCTCAAACTCATCCCAGACTTCGTCGCTGGAGGAATATTTACCTGAACTTCACCATCAAGGGTCAAAACACTAACAACCGCCCCCAAAGCAAGTTCATCTAATGAGACAGGCAATTCTGCACTCAATTGGCCTCCTACAAGGCGCCAAATTGAATGAGCTGCAACGTCAATATTTAAATATAGATCTCCTCTCCTGCCAGTCCCTGCATGTATGTTCCCCTTTCCTTTAAGCCGAAGTCTTGCACCATTTTTAACCCCCTTTGGAATAAAAACCTGTACACGTTCTTCATTCACAGC
>QCGF01000029.1 GCA_003278175.1 Prochlorococcus sp. AG-363-P15 | reverse complement strand
TCAGACTCAAACAATCAGTTAAGTAATTTTAAGAAGGTGGTTGAAGGCTGACATTTTCAGGCGGTGGAGTTGGATCAGGATCTGCAATCAACATATGTTGAAGAACAATTTCAGGCCTTTCACTATCACGCCAACGTATGCGATAAGCAGGCATCTTGGTACCTCGACTTGTAGTCTGCTCAACAGGTTCCATGATCCAGCCGCGTCTAGAACGTCCCTGAGGATTGCGTTTGACCACCGCATCGGCGTGTTTGAAGCGGAAACCTACGCGCTCGCCACTCATTGGAACAGAACCTTGCCACTCGCTCAATTATCCACTGTGATGGACCCACTAGGAAGGTTTTTGTTTTGACTCTGGTCGAAGAAGTGGAAAAGCAATCACATCTCGGATAGATGGACTATCGGTCAGAAGCATTACCAAACGATCAATTCCGATTCCCAAACCACCTGTAGGAGGCATCCCTACCTCTAAAGCATTAAGAAAATCTTCATCTATCCCATGGGCCTCTAAATCACCAGAATCACGACGTGCATCCTGCAACTCCAAACGGTTCCGTTGGTCTATGGGATCAATTAACTCACTAAAAGCATTTGCAGTCTCTCTTCCGACAATAAAAAGCTCAAACCTTTCAACCAAACCCTGCTTGGAACGATGTTTTCGAGCAAGAGGAGATATTTCGATTGGATAATCCATCACAAAAGTCGGCTGAATAAGGCTCGTCTCAACTCTTTGCTCAAAAGCTTCATTGAGTAAACGCCCAACACTATCGGCTTTGTGAGGGACCTCAAGTCCTGCTTTATCCATTGCTGTTGCAGCCTCCTCACGATTCTTGAAAACTGTGAAATCAATCCCAGTAAACTCTTCAACTAAATCATGCATTGTTGACCTCCTCCAAGGAGGGGTGAGATCAATCTGTTTCTCTTGATAAACAATTTTTGTTGTTCCAAGATTCTTCATGCAGATAGAGGAGATCAGCTCTTCTGTGAGATTCATCATGTCCAAATAATCCGAAAAAGCTTCGTATATCTCTACAGACGTGAATTCAGGGTTATGTCTAGTGCTAACACCCTCATTACGAAAAATGCGCCCAAGCTCATAAACACGCTGAAAACCTCCAACAACAAGCCTTTTGAGATGAAGCTCAGTAGCAATCCTTAAATACAAGGGCAAATCAAGTGTGTTGTGATGCGTGACAAATGGCCTGGCTTCAGCTCCCCCTGCTTCTGATTGCAAAACAGGTGTTTCAATTTCCAAAAACCCTCGATCATCTAACCAACGACGAATAGCACTGACGATTAAAGCTCTTTTCCTGAATGTCTCCTTTGATTGCGGAGAAACAATTAGATCCAAATAACGCTGTCTATAGCGCTTCTCTACATCTGTCAAACCATGCCATTTATCTGGGAGTGGTCTTAAAGATTTCGAGAGCATTGTCCATGAATGAGCCTTTACCGAAAGTTCTCCACGGTCAGTACGACGCAAAATTCCAGTAACACCTATCCAATCTCCAACATCCACAAGATCTGTTAACTGTGCAAAAGGACTAAGGCCCTCAACACTTGCGGAGGATGAATCCAGGGTCGCTTTCTCTAAATACAACTGAATAGTGCCTGTCTCATCAGACAAACTAAAAAACGCAAGTTTTCCCATTACTCGTCTAGACATCACTCTTCCAGCAACGGAAACATTTACTTCTGTCTCCTTGCCATTAGGTAAATCCTTGAATTCATTCTGCAAATACGAGAAATGATGCGTTCTCTCAAATCGCAACGCATAAGGCTCTTGGCCAACATCTTTCAAAGCTTTCGCCTTTTCTTGACGAATTTCTATTAAGTCAGACAAAGAAGGATTAAAAAACCATGCAATGTTGACTGTAGAGGGGCCAAGTTGCTCTATTCAATTATCAAGTCTTCTTTAACTGGCTATCGCAGTAGGAAACTCTCCAATGCGCTGAGATGCATATCCAATTCCTCTTACAGTCAAAATCAATTCTGGATTGCGTGGGTCAGGTTCAAGTTTGCCTCTTAAACGAGCCACATAAACATCCACAACCCTCAAATCAGCAGCCCTTCTAGGAGGGTATCCCCACAATTGCTCCAATATTTCCGCCCTAGGGACAACCCTCCCAGGCTCACGAAACAACAATTCCAGCAAACTAAATTCGGTATAAGTCAAGCCAATTCGTTCCCCCGCGCGACTGACCTGTCTTCGGTTTGTATCAACTACCAAGTCTCCGAGACGCAAAACGCCTTGCCCCACAGGCAATTCTCTTGGTTCTGCCACCGCCACACCAGGACCCATCCTTCGCAAAATTGTTGCTATTCGCGTCTCAAGCTCTTTAGGGCTAAAGGGCTTCGAAAGGTAATCATCTGCGCCTAAGTCCAAACCTGCAACACGTTCAGAAATAGCCTCAAGTGCTGTCAAAAAGATTATTGGGACACAGGACTCAGCCCTCAGTCGTCGACAAACTGCAAAACCATCAAGTTTTGGCAGCATTACATCGAGAACAACTAAATCTGGAGATTCATTGTGAAAAACCTCGATGGCTTTTTCTCCATCTTCAGCTGAAAGGACGTGATATCCAGCCAGCTGAAGTCTTGTAGTTAGGACCTTAAGGACTGCTGGCTCATCATCAACAACGAGGATCGAAGCTTTTGGGTTCTTTGGATTAGCCAATGGGCGCTTCTTATCTGAACCATCAACGCTTTTAAGCTCTGATGGTCCTCTCCGTGGCATTTGAAGTTCCTTATCAAGAAACGCAACAATAACCTTCCAACCCAAACAAAGAGGTGCAAAAAACGCCTCGACAGAAGAGTTTTCCGTTTTTTTTAAGATTTCAAAAGTATTTATACTTGAGTGTTTATGCTTAATTTAGCTATCTCAAGGTTGTATCAAGAGTTACTTTCAAGGGTAAATAATCAACTGTGGCGGAGATTTTCCAAGCGATCTGTTTCGACACAGTCCAAAAAAAGTCACTCCAAAAAGGTACATATTTCTTTGCATACAATTTCCTAGGGAATTTACATGCATTCAAAAGAATTAAAAAATTCCAAGTAAATTTCTTTCCAGGCTCAATAGAAGTATAACTTTTCTATATAAAATAATATTATCAAATTTTCTATTAATTATTATTTTATACTGAATTACTTCGAGAGCGGAAAAACAATAAAAGCCTAGATGAAACAATTGGAGTCAGCAAAGCAGTCATTATCGATTGAGCAAAGATTGTATGCAGACTCCAGGAGTTAAATAAATCTACTGATACAGGTCTTTTAAAAAAGAAGAGCTGTAACCAAAAACACAGACCAATCAAAACACTCCCTAGCCAACCTAGTAATCCAAGACTAAAAACTTTTTCAATGGGAATACCTATTCTGCCTAAACGTCCCCACCAAAACCCAAGTATTACTAGTGCTGGGATTTGAGTTACATCACCAAGGCTGATTGAATCCAAAATCAAACCAAATGAGACCCCCGCTAAAACTCCTGAGAAAGAGCCCTCTTCAAGTGCCCAAGGCAATAACCACAGCACTACCCAACTAGGTCCAATCCCCATCAATGCCAAAAAACCTGGAGATATATAGCTCAAACAAGGAACCAATAAGGCTGTGGCGCAAACTAACGCTCTGTACTGATGCCTAATCATCAAAATTTTGCACTTGCACCCAATCAACTGCCTCAGGTGGGGCTAATAACTGCACCGTTGCAATAGGAGCAGGTAATGCGTTGTTATTAACTGATTGAATAACGCCGACAGGCAAATTAGGGGGCAAAAGTGTACTGGCTGGAGAGATGCTTACCACATCCCCTTTAACAACCTGAGGAGCCTTATCAAAAAAAGTCAATTGTGGACGATTAGTACCTATACCAAGAAGAATCCCGTGGTGCTTAGTTCTAGTTATCCATACACCGACTTGACTGCCTGGAGCAGTAAGCAAACGCACTTTGGAGGTTGTTGGAGTCACACTTTGAACTATTCCTAACAAACCACCTGGTCCAAGTACTGCAGAACCAGCTTTAATTCCTTGAAAAGATCCTTTCCCCAGTTCTAATTGTTGCCACCAACCTTTTGATTGACGAGAAATCACTGGTACAGAAAAAACCCCATATTTTGATGATGCCTGAAGTTCAAGCATTTTCCTCAAGCGATTATTGTCCTCTTCCAACAAATTCAACCTGATCTGCTTTGCCAATTGATCTCCGCTCTGCAGCCACTCACGTTGAGAAGCACCAGGCCAGAAAGGTCTAGTTAGGACTGCATAAGCATCTGAAAACAAAGCACCTTTAGTCGACCTAATAATCACAAGGCCACCAATCAAGAGAATCCAAGGGCGGAGTCTGCGCAAGAAACGCCAACGAAAAATTGCAAATTGTTGGCCTCCAGCCATCGGTATCAATCCGATGCAGAGTTTCGAGCAAATTCAGGGGTGTCTAATACTCTCCTTAAGCGCTTGAAATCTTCTAAGACCTGCCCACAGCCATTCACCACACATAACAAAGGATCCTCAGCGACATGAGTGAAAATCCCAGTTTCATGGCTTACGCGATCACTTATTCCTTTTACTAAAGCCCCTCCTCCAGCAAGCATTATCCCTCTATCAGCAATGTCAGCAGCCAATTCTGGTGGTGTGCGCTCCAAAGTCCGTTTTACTGCCTCAACTATTTTGTTTAAAGGCTCTTCCATCGACTCTCTTAGGTCTCCTGCTTGAAGGTTGATTGACCTAGGCAGACCAGAAAGAATATGCAGCCCTCTAACATCCATTGACTTCATATCGTAATCATTATCTGGAAAAGCAGAGCCAATACGAATCTTGATTTCTTCAGCAGTTCGTTCTCCAACAACCATATTGTGAACTTTCTTCAAATAGGTAGTAATAGCAGTATTCATTGCGTCACCTGCAACACGAACCGATTCACTGATAACAGTTCCTCCCAAACTCAAAACAGCTACCTCAGTAGTACCACCGCCTATATCCACAATCATGGTTCCAATTGGCTCCGTAACTGGCAGTGATGCGCCAATCGCAGCAGCCACTGGCTCATCAATTAGATGAACCTCCCTAGCGCCCGCCATGCCTGCCTCACGAACGGCCCGACGTTCAACACCAGTTACCCCACTAGGGATCCCAACCACTAAGCGAGGAGAAATGATCCCTCGACCTTCATTAGATTTTTTTATAAAAGTTTTAAGCATTTGCTCAGCTGCATCAAAGTCAGCAATCACTCCTTCTCTAAGAGGTCTAACTGCTCGAATATTGCCAGGGGTACGGCCCAGCATTAATTTCGCATCATCCCCAACTGCGAGGGGGACACCTTCCTCCAAATCCATTGCCACAACAGATGGCTCTTGCAGAACGATACCTTTGCCAGACACGTAAATCAAAGTATTCGCAGTGCCTAGATCAATCCCGATATCACGCGAAAACTTAAATCGGCTAAGAAACACAGGTTTTTAATCAATTCGGCGAATCATAGAGTGACTCAGCAAAGACTCATGTTACTTACAAAGAAGAGTCATGAACTCCTTGCATCCACTGACAACTAATTTGAAGCATTATTAAGCAACTAACCAATTACCCCCCCTCAAAAAATGGGTCTGAATTCAGTCACACTCGTTGGTAGAGCAGGCAGGGATCCTGAAGTGCGCTACTTCGAATCAGGCAGTATGGTTGCCAATCTCACTTTGGCTGTAAATCGTAGGAGTCGGAACGACGAACCTGACTGGTTCAATCTTGAAATTTGGGGAAAACAAGCCCAAGTCGCTGCAGATTATGTCAAAAAAGGATCACTACTAGGCATTACTGGCAGTTACAAATTGGATCAATGGACAGATCGAAGTACAGGTGAAGCAAGAAGCAAGCCTGTTGTTCGAGTAGATCGCTTAGAACTTCTTGGTTCTAAACGTGATGCGGAATCCAATGGCTTTAATAGTCAAGTAGTGAATGGAGGCAGTCCCACTGATGAAGAAATTCCTTTCTGAAATTACCTTTCCTTTCTTTTCTTCCAACTTTGCCAAGTCCTAAGAACTAACCAAATAAATCCTGATATAGATCCTACAAGCAAAATGATCTTTATCACTTTAGATATAGGACCAATCCATAATTCAACGTTGCTATAACTCTCCCCTAGAGCTAGCCCTGCCAAAGTTAATAACAGAGTCCAAATAAAACTTCCTGCTGTCGTCCATATTAAAAATGGTCCCAAAGGCATTAATTCAATGCCTGCAGGTACAGAAATCAGAGTTCGAATTCCTGGGACCAAACGTCCCCAAAACACCAAAGCAATCCCATATCGGTTAAACCATCTACGGCTTCGCAAAAGATCTTCAACACTTATGCCAAGCCATCGGCCATTCTTTTTAAGCCAAGCCTCAAGTCTTTCTTCATTAACCAATCGTCCTATTCCATACCAAGGAAATGCACCCAAAACTGTTCCCAACAAGCCAGCAAAAACAACTGGCAAAAAATGTAATTGTCCTTGATGTACATAAAAACCTCCTAGAGGCATGATCAACTCGGAAGGTATTGGGGGAAAAAGATTTTCCAAGAACATTGCCAACAAAATGGCGCTGTAACCAAACCATTGATTTGCTTCTACAGCGCTACCAATTGCATTTGGTAAGTTAACAAAAAATTGAGTAATATCCATAAATTTATTAGATTAAAAAACTATTTTTCTAGAAGAGTTTAAAACAAATTCTAAATCAATAGCGATAATGATCAGGCTTATAAGGACCTTCAAGTGGAACACTAATATAATCTGCCTGTTGTTGGGTTAATTGAGTTAAACTAGCACCAATTTTTTCAAGGTGTAATCGTGCAACCATTTCATCAAGTTTTTTAGGCAAGACATAAACTTCATTTGAATAATTAGACCCTTTTGTAAATAATTCAATCTGAGCTAGAACTTGATTTGTAAAAGAATTACTCATAACAAAACTAGGGTGTCCAGTTGCGCATCCTAAATTCACCAAACGTCCCTCTGCTAAGAGAATAATCTTGTTCCCACTTGGAAGAGTTATATGGTCAACTTGGGGCTTTATATTTTCCCATTGATATTGCTTTAAAGAAGCAACATCAATCTCATTATCAAAGTGGCCAATATTGCAAACAATCGCCTCATTTTTCATTCGTATCAGGTGCTCATGCCTAATCACCTGAAAGTTGCCAGTGGCAGTAACAAAGATATCTACATTCTGCACAACCTCATCCAAGCGAACTACTCGATAACCTTCCATCGCAGCCTGTAATGCACATATCGGATCAACCTCAGCAATCATGACCGTAGCGCCAAGCCCTCTTAGAGACTGAGCTGACCCTTTCCCAACATCTCCATAACCAATCACAAGTGCAACCTTCCCAGCCACCATGACATCAGTTGCGCGCTTTATGCCATCAACGAGTGATTCCCTGCATCCATAAAGATTATCAAACTTACTTTTAGTCACTGAATCATTCACATTGATAGCCGGGAAAGGCAACTCACCACTTTTTTGCATCTGATAAAGCCGAGCCACCCCTGTAGTGGTTTCTTCAGTAACTCCTTGAATGTTTGCTTTTACACGAGAATAAAAGTCTGGGTCATTAGCAAGTTTTTTACGAATAGAAGCAAACAATGAAACTTCTTCCTCATTCCCAGGATTATCTAAAACAGAAGGATCCCTTTCAGCCTTACTACCAAGCATGACTAACCCAGTAGCATCACCTCCATCATCAAGAATCATATTTGGTGATTCATTATCACCCCACTCAAGAATTCGATGTGTATAAGCCCAGTATTCATCTAGTGTCTCGCCTTTAACAGCAAAAACTGGCACTCCTGTAGCAGCTATCGCTGCTGCTGCATGATCTTGAGTAGAAAATATATTGCATGATGCCCAACGGACTTTTGCACCCAAAGCGACCAAAGTCTCTATCAAAACTCCAGTCTGAATAGTCATATGCAAACTGCCTGCAATGCATGCACCCTTTAAAGGCTGTTCATCGCGATACTTTTCTCTAAGAGAAATCAAACCTGGCATCTCCGTTTCAGCAATCTTCAATTCCTTTCGCCCAAAATCTGCAAGCTCTATATCCGCAACTACATAATCAGAAGAATCTGCCACAGTGCTTCTTGAATGAGGGACAACAGTCATCAGGAAAATTGCTATAGGTGGGAATAATAAAAAAGAGTCTCAACGTAATCGCCGAAACTTCTCAAATGAATCAATGGCAATCTACAGATTCATACTTTTTACTAGAAAATCTCGAAGCAACAATCTCACTAGGCAAAGCGCTTCACGATCTTGCTCCAAATCTGAGGTTGCTATTACTAGAAGGCCCTCTTGGGGCTGGCAAAACCTCTCTTGTCAAAGGAATCGCCCTCAGCCTAGGGATCAAAGAGCCCATCACCAGTCCAACTTTTCCTTTGGCGCAACACTACAGCTCAGGAGATAAATCACTATTTCATTTAGATCTATATCGACTAGAAGATCACCAAGCTGCAGATGATTTATTTCTGCAAGAAGAGGAAGAAGCTCTCAGCCTAGGCGCACTAATTGTTGTTGAATGGCCAGAACGCTTAACAATTGCAATTCCAGATGCATGGAAAATCAACTTGGGATATAAAAATGATGACAAGAGAATTGCTCAGTTGATTCCTCCTTTAGCTGCATAAAGAAAATTGTTTACTTCCTCAAAAGTTGGCTGTGGGTCAATAGCTCCAGGCCCTCCACAAACCAAAGCTCCACAAGCAGCAGCAAAGCGAACCATTGCTACTGCAGCTGTTTCATCCAAAGGTCCTTCCGAATGGAGCAATAATTGATGTAGTAATCCAGCAGAAAAAGCATCTCCTGCTCCAGTTGTGTCAACAACAGAACGTGGTGAAAAAACTTCCATTTCACCATCAAAACCATTAATTGCCCAACGCAAAGGGCGCGAACCATCTGTGACGATTACTGATGGGCGTTTAGGCAATGATCTTGAAATCAAAGTTGGATCTTGACAATTAAAAAACCAAATTGCTTCTTCTTTTGCAAGCTTAAGCAATGAAGCTTTCTCCAAAAAATCAGTAATTTTATTAAATTGAAAATTATTTGGTCCACTATTAGGATCATTAATTGGATCCCAAAATGTTGGGCGCCAATTAATATCTATAGCTATTTTAATCTTGCTTTTTAAAGCCTGGTTTACTATCCACAATGAAGCCTCTTCAGAAGCACTACTAGCTAAAGGAATAGTTCCTAACATTAGCCAACTAACCTTCTGCAACAATGAAGACCAAACTTTCTTAAGATCACTTAGTTCGAAAGCCTGATCAGCAAAACCATCCCCTTTATCACCATAAAAACCCTCAAAACATCTTTCGCCAGTTAGATCACGACGTACTAAAACTACCCTGCTCGGCCTGAAACTATCTATCTGTAATCCGCTTACATTTACACCACGCTCCTGCATCAAACCCTGAAAACTTTCCCCAATAGTGTCATCGCCAAGCCGACCTATAAAAGCAGCATCATTACCAAGGTTTGCAAGCC
The DNA here is from genome assembly GCA_003278175.1 of Prochlorococcus sp. AG-363-P15. GTDB lineage: Bacteria > Cyanobacteriota > Cyanobacteriia > PCC-6307 > Cyanobiaceae > AG-363-K07. The sequence continues at coordinate 2,400 of QCGF01000029.1, read as the reverse complement.
CACAAGCGACATTAGCTGGAGCTCCTCCCAAACAATCTTCCACTGGTTTATCACATTTTGGATCTCCTCCCAAAGGTCCCAAACGATCCAACAAGGCTTCTCCTATACAAATCACCTTAGGAGCATTAAAATCAGTAGAACTATTGCTCATAATCATTAACAAAACCAATTACTTAAAACTATAAATCAAAGAGGATTTGTCTTTTGTTGAAGATAGTTTTTTAACGCAGAAATCATCTTTGAGTTTGCCGCAGGGAAAGGATATTGATTAAGCTCATCAGGTCTAACCCATCTACATTGTTGACTTTCTAGAGGGACAGGGTCTCCAGAAATCCACCTGCAAATATGAACAACAAAACAAAGCTTCTTATGACTGTATGAATGATCCAGAGCAATTAAGAGCTCTCCTACTTCAACTTCTATTGCTAATTCTTCTCTAAGTTCACGAACAATAGTTTCTTTTATATTTTCTTCTGGCTCCTTTTTACCTCCTGGAAATTCCCACATCCCTCCTAAAAGGCCCTCATCCAGACGTTGATCTATCAACACTGTCCCATCATTATTAAAAACAACTCCTATCCCGATCACCTGGTTAGGCATAGGTGAACTTGAACTCTTCACAGGAAAATCTTTTATTCGACTAGAAGCGTACGCAATACAATCAAGTTTCCAAGGACATTCACAACAATTTGGATTATGAGGTTTGCAAACCATTGCACCCAAATCCATCAAAGCCTGGTTGAAATCCCTTGGATTTTGCCTATCCAATAATTGATTACTCAGATCCCATGATCTAGAAAGGCAGGAGTTCATTGGCATTGGATTAGCTACAAGCCTGCTCAAAACCCTTTTTAAATTTCCGTCTAATAAAGGAGTAGGACGATCAAAAGCAGAAGAAATAATGCTTCCAGCTGTAGTGCGACCAATACCTGGTAAAGCCATCCAAGTCTCCAAATCATTCGGCCAAGATTCTGGAGCTAAAGGATCAGCATCTCCAATCCATTCCAAAAGTGACTTTGCTGCACTAAAAAGTCGGCGCGCTCGAGAGTAATACCCCAGTCCTTGCCAATGCATTAAAACCTTGTGCTCTGTTGCATTGACTAAGTCCCTCAAAGTCGGAAAAGATTCCATCCAATTTTCCCAATAAGGAACAACCACCTTCAATTGCGTTTGCTGAAGCATTACTTCAGCAATCCAAATCCCATAAGGATTCAGAGCCTCTCCTTGTTGAGGTTTTGATCCATCTGACTTCAGCTTCCAGGGAATCTCATGACGACCATTTACTTGAAACCAAACAAGCAAACGCTTTTGCATTGCAGTAATTTTGTCTGATTTCCAGGCAAAGTCGAAAGAATCTTCTCCAGAAGGAATATTCATCATCTCTAGAGTCAATCAAATCAAGACATAATCAGATAGCAACAAATTTGAGAATGAAGTCACATCAACAGCAAAGTAAAAAAGATTTGTGGAAATGGCGCAACCTCAAAATTGCTTGGAGCAGTAAAGGTTGTTTTGATAATTCTCAAATAGCAATAGTGCTCATCCATGGCTTTGGAGCTTGTAAAGAACATTGGCGCCACAATCAACCGGAAATAGGAAAGTTGGCTATCTGCTATGCAATTGATCTAGTTGGATTTGGTAATAGCAGCCAACCAAAAGCAAGATTGCCAGGAGATAAACCGCAAACTGGAGATTTTATTTATGGGTTTGATTCCTGGGCAGATCAAGTAGCAGACTTTTGCAAAGAAATAGTCAAAAAGCCTGTAATCCTAATAGGCAACTCAATTGGCGGAGTAATAGCTTTACGAGCATCACAGATCCTTAAAGGGAACTGTTCTGCTGTAGTACTTATAAATTGCGCACAAAGGACAATGGATGATAAGCGTCTAATCGAACAACCAAAGTTGATGCGTTGGCTAAGGCCATTTCTAAAAAGTCTCGTAAGACAACGCTGGCTAAGTGGAAATCTTTTTCGCAAGGCAGCCAATCCAACTGTCATAAAAAAAGTGCTAATGCAAGCCTATCCAAGCGGTGCAAATATTGATCAAGACCTAATCCAGTTACTTCATAAGCCAAGCAAACGCAAAGGAGCACAAGAAGCATTTAGGGGTTTTATCAACCTTTTTAACGACCACCTTGCTCCCCAACTAATGGCAGATCTCGAAACTCCTGTAGATATGATTTGGGGCGAAAAAGATCCGTGGGAACCAGTAGAAGAAGCAAAGCACTGGTTAGATTCTTTCGAATGTATTCGTTCTTTAGAGGTAATCCCTGGCAAAGGCCATTGTCCCCATGACGAAGCTCCAGAAGATGTAAATCGTGTTCTAACTAGATTGATTCAACAAGCCACATAATCCTCAACAGCATCTCCAAGCCTACGCAAGGCTTTTAAGCCATCTC
>QCGF01000028.1 GCA_003278175.1 Prochlorococcus sp. AG-363-P15 | reverse complement strand
CGCAAGCTTCTCTTTAGGGCTTCAACACCAGCCCTATGGCCCATGACCCTAGGAAGGCCCTTCGCTTTTGCCCAGCGACCATTCCCGTCCATTATGACGGCGACATGGTGAGGCATTCGATGCGGATCCAAGCCAGTTGGGCAGGCACGAAGGCCTGGATTATCTGCATTAACAGCCGAAGGCTTACTCACGGAAGCGTCTCATTATTAGAGCTATTACTTCCAAAGTTACTACTTGAATGGCTCTTAGTAACCAAAGGAGCAACTATAGATTTTGATGTATTGGAACCTGAAGTCGACATTGCCTTTGTCCCGGATGTCCCAATAGAAGAACCAATTAGCTCTTTCAAAAGATCTAGCAACCTACTACTTGTAATAGGTCTCTCCAGTCTGCCCTGACTAGCAAGAGACAAAGTACCTGTCTCTTCCGAAACAACAACACAGATACAACGATCAAATCGTTCAGTTATGCCCAATGCTGCCAAATGTCTAGTCCCATAGCGACTAATTCCCTGCCTAGACAATGGCAATATCACTCCAGCAGAAACTATCCTATTGCCTTTAACAAGCACTGCACCATCATGGAGGGGAGTATCAGAAGCAAACAAACTAAGCAGCAACTCCGTTGATAATTGCGCGTCAATTGGGACACCTGGATAAAGGAAATCTTCAGGGCGAAGGTCACTTCCCATATCAACAACCACTAGCGCACCTCTTCGACTTTGAGAAAGGCGGCCTGATGCCTCCGAAAGATGAGCGATAGTACTTTCATTAGCTCGAAACTCATTCTGAGGCTTGCCAACAAGTACTGCCAATCGACCAGTCCCAAGTAATTCCATCAAACGCCTCAATTCACCCTGCCAAAGAATCGCAAGCGAAAGGGAGCAAGCCAAAACCAAGGCATCAACCAACTTTGAGGTTATTGGAAGGTTCGCAAAACGCTGAACAAACCAAGCAAGAGAAACTAGAAATAAATAGCCTCTCAATAACCAAAGCGTTCTTGGCTCATTAACCCTGGAGAAAAGTAGAAACCCCAAAGAAGAAGCAAACAAAACATCTAGCAATAAGCGTGGATCTATGAAACCCCATAAATTCACTCTTAAGCCCCAGCCATACTTAGCCTAACGCTATAAAGCGATCAGGGATTACATCGTATTGCAATAGATCTTCCGGCCTCTCCCGCCTTTGAACCAAATCAGACTGGCCACCATTGACCAAAACAGCTGCAGGACGAGGGATCCTGTTGTAATTCGAGCCCATTGAAGCGTTGTAGGCTCCGGTTCCCAAAACAGCCAAAATCTCTCCGCTTCTAGGGATAGGGAAATCAAGGTCCCTTAGTAAAAGGTCTCCAGATTCACAATGCTTTCCAGCAAGAGTGATTTTTTCTTCATTAGGCGCAAATGGACGATCAACAAGGCATGCCGTATATGCAGATTGGTATGTAATTGGTCGTGGATTGTCACTCATACCTCCATCTACAGAAACATAAGTGCTTAAGCCAGGAATTTCCTTTCTGGATCCAACTCTATAAAGGGTCAAACCTGCATTCGCAACCAGTGACCTGCCAGGCTCACACATCAGTCTAGGTAACTCAATATTTCTAGATTGACAGGCTTCGACGACTCCACTTGCAACAATTTTTACCCAATCTTCTATAGAAGGAGGATCATCTGATTGAACATATTTGATTCCCAGGCCACCTCCGACATTTAAATCCTGTAAAGGATGACCAATTTTTCTTGCAAGTACCAATGCATCAACCATAACTCCTGTTAAATCCTGATGAGGCTGCAACTCAAAAATTTGAGACCCTATATGAGCATGCAATCCATTTAATTTCGCCCATGGAGACTCCTTTAATTGTATTAAAACCGACTCGAGTTGGTCAGGGTCAAATCCGAATTTACTATCTAAGTGTCCTGTGCGGATGTATTCATGAGTATGGCACTCTATCCCAGGTGTGAAACGCAGCATCAATTGGGCAGGAGTCTTTTCGGAGGACAATAATTCTGATAATCTCTCAATATCATGTTGATTATCAATAACAATGGTCACACCATATTTATAGGCTAAAAGTAACTCTTTATCAGACTTATTATTTCCATGCAAAACAATATTTTGACCATTAACTCCACCCTTCAACGCCGTCAATAACTCTCCCTCCGAAACTGCATCAAGGCCAAGGCCTTCTGATGCCACTAAAGAACTAAGCGCCAAAGAGCTGTTTGCTTTTGATGCATATAAAGCAAGCGAACGTCCAGGATAATATTTGTCCAAAGCCTGTCTATAAGACCTACAAGCAGTTCTAATCGTTAATTCATCAATAACATAAAGAGGCGTTCCATAACGTTCTGCCAAAGAAGCAAGTGAGCAGCCGCCAACCGTCAGGTGTCCATCTTCATTGACCTCAGAAGTTATTGGGGCCAAGTTTCGGTTAGGACTAAGCAAATCACGCCCAGACTCATATTGATTGCAAGTAGCCATAAAACGGTGGAAATTTAAAATTGAAAAATGAAATTGAATATCCAATATATTGGCAAGTGAATGCTATGAATAACAAAGTTCCGAAATCAAAAGGCTTAATCTTGGAGTCGATCTCACTTGGCTTAGAAAATTTAAATGCATGTTTAGAATTAGACGAAGCATCACTTCAGGGCCTATGGACTAAGAATCAATGGGAAAAAGAACTTTCCTGCCCACAAAGGATTTGCAAAGGGATTTATACCTTTTCCAACCTAATAGCTTTTGGTTGTGGCTGGATAGTGACAGATGAGTTTCACCTTACTGCTATTGCAGTTCATCCAAACCATCGCCGTCGAGGCCTTGCTAGAAAATTACTAATTGATCTATTAAGTGAAGCGGCAGTCAAAGGGTGTATAAGCTCAACCCTTGAAGTCAAAAATAACAACATAGCAGCATTAGCCCTTTACAAAAGCTGCGGGTTCAGAACCACAGGTTACAGAAACAATTACTACAAAGATGGCACCAATGCACTTATTCAATGGCGATCTACAAAGCTGTAGCCAAAAGCATTAAACAAAATTCAGCAGGGTTCGGATTACCGACTAGAAACATAGAAATATCTTCTCTTTTGGCACATAAATTATCAATTACTATGCAATTTATTTTAGTTAAGAACTACGTTGTGACCAAAAGAACATCACTACAACATTCCTTCCTCCAATCCTGATAAATTAGATATACCTGCAAGTGGCCCTGAACATGTTCGAGCGGTTTACGGAGAAGGCAATCAAAGTGATCATGCTTGCGCAGGAAGAAGCTCGGCGCCTTGGACACAATTTTGTTGGCACTGAGCAGATACTTCTAGGGCTTATAGGCGAAGGGACGGGGATAGCAGCAAAGGTCCTTAAATCAATGGGAGTCAATCTCAAAGATGCAAGAATCGAAGTAGAAAAAATCATTGGTCGTGGATCTGGATTTGTTGCAGTAGAAATACCATTTACCCCTCGTGCAAAAAGAGTTCTAGAGCTTTCACTCGAAGAAGCACGTCAATTAGGCCACAACTACATCGGAACTGAACATCTATTACTAGGACTCATTCGAGAAGGTGAAGGTGTTGCCGCAAGGGTTTTGGAAAATCTCGGAGTTGATCTAACTAAAGTGCGCACTCAAGTTATAAGAATGCTTGGGGAAACAGCAGAGGTAACTTCTGGCGGTGGAGGAAGTAAGGGATCTTTGAAAACTGCGACTCTCGATGAATTTGGAACCAATCTCACAAAACTAGCCAGTGAATCCAAATTAGATCCAGTAGTTGGAAGACATCAGGAAATTGACAGGGTTATACAAATTCTTGGCAGACGAACAAAGAACAACCCTGTTCTCATTGGAGAACCAGGAGTTGGGAAAACTGCAATTGCTGAAGGCCTAGCCCAAAGAATTCAACAAGGGGATATTCCAGACATACTTGAAGAAAAGAGAGTCTTAACACTTGACATAGGACTTCTTGTAGCAGGAACAAAATATCGCGGTGAATTTGAAGAGCGGCTCAAAAAAATCATGGAGGAAATCAAATCAGCGGGAAATGTGATCCTTGTTATTGATGAGGTTCATACTCTTATTGGTGCAGGGGCTGCAGAAGGTGCTATTGATGCAGCAAATATTCTCAAGCCTGCTCTAGCCAGAGGAGAATTGCAATGTATTGGTGCAACAACTCTCGATGAATATAGAAAACATATTGAAAGAGATGCAGCCCTAGAGAGACGTTTTCAACCTGTAATGGTAGGGGAGCCATCAATAGAAGACACAATCGAAATCCTTCGAGGGCTCCGAGAAAGATATGAACAGCACCATAGATTAAAAATTACTGATCAGGCCCTGGAAGCTGCTGCCAACCTGGGAGATCGTTATATTTCTGATCGATACTTACCTGACAAAGCAATAGATCTAATTGATGAAGCTGGAAGTAGAGTACGTTTGCTTAATTCCAAGTTGCCTCCTGAAGCAAAAGAAGTAGATAAAGAACTAAGAAAAGTGCAAAAGGAAAAAGAAGAGGCAGTAAGAGATCAGAATTTTACAGAGGCCGGTGATTTACGTGAGAAAGAAGTAGCTCTAAGAGATAAAATCAAGAATCTTCTTCAGAACAGTCGGCAAGAGTCAGACAAAACAAAACAAGAAAATTTAGGCCAAAGTCCACAAGAAGGAACTGGCTCTGAAACCATCAGTTCCACAAAAGAAGTCAAAGAGAAACTACCAAGTCCAAAGGTAGATGAAGAAGATATCGCACACATAGTCGCCTCATGGACAGGAGTACCCGTACAGAAACTAACCGAAAGTGAATCAATAAAATTATTAAATATGGAAGACACACTTCACCAAAGGCTCATAGGACAAGATGAAGCAGTAAAAGCTGTTTCAAAAGCAATTAGGAGGGCAAGAGTAGGACTAAAGAATCCAAACAGACCAATTGCAAGTTTCATTTTCTCAGGTCCAACTGGGGTTGGGAAAACAGAACTAACTAAAGCTTTGGCGGCATACTTCTTTGGCAGCGAAGAAGCAATGATACGTTTAGATATGTCTGAATTTATGGAAAGACATACAGTAAGTAAATTAATAGGTTCTCCTCCAGGCTATGTAGGTTTTAATGAAGGTGGGCAACTAACTGAAGCGGTAAGAAGAAGGCCTTATACAGTAGTGCTGTTTGATGAAATAGAAAAGGCACATCCAGATGTATTCAACTTATTACTTCAACTATTAGAAGATGGACGCCTTACTGATTCAAAAGGAAGAACTGTCGATTTCAAGAATACATTAATAATAATGACTTCCAACATAGGTTCTAAAGTAATAGAGAAAGGTGGTGGTGGACTTGGCTTTGAATTCTCTGGAGAAAATGCCGAAGATAGTCAATACAATAGGATCCGATCACTAGTCAATGAAGAGCTAAAACAATATTTCAGACCCGAATTTCTAAATCGACTTGATGAAATAATAGTTTTCCGCCAATTAACTAGAAATGAAGTCAAGGATATAGCTGAGATAATGCTCAAGGAAGTTTTCCAAAGAATAGAAGATAAAGGAATTACTCTTACAGTAACTAACTCATTCAAGGAAAGACTTGTGGAAGAAGGCTATAATCCTTCTTATGGAGCCAGGCCTCTTAGACGTGCAGTAATGAGGCTACTTGAAGATAGTCTTGCTGAAGAAGTTCTCTCAGGTCGCATCAAAGATGGGGATAAAGCTGAAGTAGATTTAGATGAAAACAAACAAGTTGTTGTTAAGAGATTAGATAAAGCTAGCTCGGAGCCCAAACTTGCCGGAGCAGGCATTTGAAATCGCTCAAAGGAATACATTCAAAATGAATTTTGGGAATATCTTTACGTCTCATTCGATCTCGCCAAAAACAATCATTCGAGGCGAAAGAGCATGGGATGAAGGGAAAGAGATCATCCCAACAATCTGCAGCAATCCACTACTTGTTGGTCGCAGTAAAGCCACCTTAAAGATAAGGACAAATATAGGCTGCGATATTAAAAGTCTTGGACTAAATTTCAACTCTATCGACCTAAGCTATGACTGCTGTGAATTAGATTTAAAGCGTTTAAAATCATTCTCGAAAATCAATAAGTGCGATGCCGTAATTGCCATTGGAGGAGGGAAGGTCCTTGATTCAGGAAAACTTTTAGCAGATCGACTCTCTATACCTTGCATTACTATTCCAACCAGTGCTGCAACCTGTGCTGGCTGGACGGCTTTATCAAATATTTATTCACCAAATGGAGCCTTTATAAAAGATAAAGTATTGAAATCCTGTCCGGAGCTATTGATATTCGATCATAGCCTTATCAGACAAGCCCCAAAAAGGACACTTGCAAGTGGCATAGCTGATGCACTTGCAAAGTGGTATGAAGCTTCTATTACCAGCAGTTCTAGCAATGATGGTCTAGTGCAACAAGCAGTTCAAATGGCAAGAATATTAAGGGACCAACTATTTATTGATGGATATGAAGCTTACCAAAACCCTCAAAGTGATGCATGGGTAAGAGTTGCAGAAGGCTGTGGACTTACTGCAGGGCTCATAGGAGGGGTGGGAGGGTCTAGGTGCAGGTCAGCAGCTGCACATTCGATACACAATGGATTAACTCAACTACAATCCTCAAAGGAATGTTTACACGGAGAAATTGTAGGTTTTGGAATATTGATTCAATTGTATCTAGAGGAAATTATCATTGGCAATAAACTAGCTAATCAATCAAGGCAACAACTTATTAAATATATCAAAAGACTTAATCTGCCAATTTCCCTTAATGATCTTGGTCTTGAAAAATTAACCAACAAAGATCTCGAAGAAGCTTGTTCATTTGCATGTAATGAGAATTCAGACATACATAAACTCCCATTTAAAGTCGGGGAAAATATACTTTTAGAGGCAATAGTAAGTCAAGATAAAGTGAAGGAATACTCTTCATTGCAAAGAACCTCACAACAGTAATTGCCTTGTTTATCAGGAAAAAGCAACCTTCTTTCAATGAAAGTAATCTCAATAGCAGAGATCACTTTGAAGCATTAAAGGATCAAATAATAGATCCGCAGGCCAGTGAACTAGCTCAACAATTACATTGGAAATTCCTAGACGGTATCTCAACAAAAGATTCAGAGCTTTACCCAATTGCCATATCAGGGAATGGGGCTCCAATAGTTCTGATACACGGATTTGATAGTAGCTTCCTTGAGTTCAGACGTTTAGTACCGCTTCTCAATAAACGTTTCCAATTATTCATCCCCGATCTTTTCGGGTTTGGCTTCTGTCCTCGCCCGAAAAATGCCATGTATGGAAAAGAGTCATTAATTCGTCACTTAAATGCTGTATTAAATCAGTTAACTAACAAGGGGCCTGTTGGATTAATCGGAGCATCTATGGGAGGTGCCGCCGCAATGGAACTCGCAAGACTTCATCCTAAGAAAGTCAACCGCCTTCTCTTGCTTTCCCCAGCAGGCCTAACAGGTCGTCAAATGCCAGTGCCACCACCTTTAGATCGACTTGGAGTTTGCTTCTTAAAGCAAAAGTTTGTACGGAAAAGTTTGTGCCGGCAAGCATTTGCAGACCCTGACAACAATGTTGGTCCTCCAGAGGAACAAATAGCCTCTCTGCACCTTTCCGTCCCAGGATGGGGGAGATCACTTGCAGCATTTGCCAGAAGCGGAGGACTAGCAAATCTGGGGCAACCCTTACCAAATCAACCCTTAAAGGTGATTTGGGGTAAAAAAGATCGAATACTTACCAAAGATCAAAAGAAAGAATCTATAGATCTCTTAGGGAATCGACTTGAAGAACTTGAAGATTGTGGGCACTTACCTCACATCGACATCCCAAGTGAAGTTGCAAAGCGGTGGCTAAAAACTTCCTAAGTCAGTGATACAAAATTCATCTTCAAAAAAAGACCCATTAATTTATATAATTGAAAAGGGTATTGAGTTTTGGATTCGCAGTCAATGTAAGTCCATTAAAAATATCAATTTAGAGTTAGCTGGGTCAACGCTTCAATTACTTTCAGGCAAACTCTTAAGCATAAGACTTATTGCAAATGAGGCAAACTTCAAAGAACTACCTCTTCATCATATTGAGATTTACAGTGGTCCACTTCAAATAGAATTTAGCCCTTCTAACAAACAGCAAAAAATTAGTCTGAGTGAATCATTTAGTATCAAAGGCTTCATTGCTTTAACTAGTAAAGGCCTAAATCAACTAATCTCAGCAACTGAATGGGCATGGATTAGAGAATGGCTATCAATAGAGCTTTTAGAAGCCAAGCATCTGGAGTCGATAACAATCAATGAGGATATATTTGAACTAGAGTACTCATCTTTAGATGATAAATACCAATTATTTAAAAGCAATTTTGAAGTAAAAGCTAGCTCAGGAACCATCCTATTTAAGGATAAATCAAAAGAAATTCTACTCCCTATGGATCCATCTATTCAAATCGAAAATGTAACTTTGAGAAATGGGGAAATGCTTCTCAGTGGCTATGCAAAAGTGAACCCTTAAACCAATATGGTCAATTCAAAAGAGGGATTAGCAATATTAACGCATAGTAAACAACTGCAGGAGTAAATAGATAACTATCAATTCTATCCAAAATGCCACCATGACCAGGCAAAGCATCTCCTGAATCCTTCAAGCCAGCATTCCGCTTCATCATTGATTCAGTAAGGTCTCCAACTAATGCAAACAAAGCAACCAAAACGCCAAGCACGCCTCCAACGAGAACGCCAAAGCTCCATTTAAATATCGATCCAGATAAAGCCCCTATAGCCATTGCGCATACAAAACCTCCTATAGCTCCTTCAACGGTTTTGCCAGGAGAAATATGAGATAAAGGATGCCTTCCAAAACTATTTCCCAAATAATAAGACCCAATATCAGCTGCAACAATCATCAAACAAGCCACAAAGGTTATTGCCATCCCAGAAGTGATTGAATTCGACCATTCAGTCGGAACAAAATGAAGTCCTTGAACTAAATCGATATCACTAACATTTCGCAATCTAAGCCAATGACTTGGCAAAAAACCCAAATAAAACAAGCCAAAAATCGATGCGGCTATATCAGCGATTGAACCAGTTATAGGTTGCAGCAATAACCAGCCACAAATAGCAGCACCAGAAAGTGGCAAAACTGCGTCAGTTAATTCAGTAGAGATAGAACCATCTACACCACATTGGGTACTAATCAACAAAAGTTGGCAGGCGACAAGAGTTGTCTTAGTTGCTGGCCTAATTCCTGTAAATTGTGCCATTCGAAAGAACTCTAAAAGGGCAAGGTGAACAATTACTCCGACCGCAATCGTGAACCACCAGCCACCAAGAGCAACAACCAAAATTCCAAACGCTCCAGCGCCAAGACCACTGAGAAATCGATTCCGAAAGAAAACTGAACCCATCAAAACCCAAAATGAACCTTAATCAGCCCAGTCAGATCATTTACTTGTTTAAAAAGTAAATGATCTTCAAATAAAGGCATGCTGTTTGTATTCAAATTAACGCTTATTGGCAAGATCTTAAAAATTTAAAGAAAAACTCTAATAACTCTATTGAGAAACTATAACTGACGATTCCTTTACATCCTTATGAATAATCTAATCTCATTATTGGCAAACAACTCTTAATTCCGAAGAAATCTGGTCTGGCCATAAAAGCTTTTGCTCTAAAAGCCATTCCACACTTATCTGGTTCAAAGCTTCACCGGGAACAACCATTGGAATTCCAGGTGGGTATGGACAAACCATTTCTGCTGACACATGGCCAGCAGCCTCATCAAGGGGAACACTTTGCGATTTTGATCGCCAAGCAACGCTACAACCGATTGCTGGAACCATCACTTTCGGAACTGGAGGAGAACGAAACGGTTCAAATGGTTCTGAGCCTTGATTATTAGCAAGAAGATCCTCCCAAGCGCTTGTTAAATCTTTTATGAGGCCTCTATGACGAGCAAGGCCCAAACAAAATGTCAAACATCCTGGCTCTGGCAACTCAGCAATTAACCCACGTGGAATAAAAAAACAATCGGCTTCAAAGCCGCTGACACCTACCGATCCAGTATGCAAAACCAATCGCAAGGGATCCTGATTAGTAACTAAGGGAACTCCTCTTTCTCTCAAGTGAAATGCTATGGACCTAGCATTCTCGATTCTCTCTATTAATTTCTTTCTGCCTGAAGATCTACTCCATTCCCTAATAGCGGCTTCACAAGAAGATAGCAATAGTGCACTAGGACTAGAGGTCTGAACCCATCCAACACTTCTGTCTACAGTTAATGGGTCAACTTGTTCGCCTTTTAACCAAAGGGCAGCTGTTTGAACAAGACCAGCTGCTGACTTGTGCAAAGAGTGCACTATGAGATCCGCCCCTGCTGATATAGCTGAAACTGGCAAATCTTTATCAACCTCACTAGCGAAATAGGAACCATGTGCTTCATCAACCAAAACAGGCCAACCACGTTGATGAAAGAGATCAACTAAAGGAGCTAAGTCAGTTGAATAGCCTTGATAAGTGGGGTTAATCAAAACAGCCGCAGCAATATCAACTTCCATCAAAGAGACTTCATCCAAAACCTCTTTTATCAAGTCGGAATTTGGAGTCCCCACATGGCCAAGATCAGCCGAAAACGGAAGTCGAAAAAGTACAGGCTTTATATCAGCAATAGCACATGCCTGAATGAGACTACGGTGAACATTTCGTGGCATCAAAACAGCCTGCCCAGGCCTCGCCAATGAAAAAAGGGCAGCCTGCAAGAGGCCGGTAGCACCATTGACTCCATACCAACACCTTTTTGCACCCATACAAATTGCTGAACGATCCTGACTTTCAGCAACAGCTCCATCTGCGACAAGGGGGCCGCCCAAACCAGGTAATTCAGGCAAGTCCCATACACCAGCTCTACTTTTGAGTAACTGTTTGATTTCTTTAGGTAGAGCAGCCCCTCGCCCATGCGCAGGAAGGAAAAGCTCCCTGCCACGATTGAAACTTAGTAATGAAGCAATAGACAAAGATCTTTTCCCTACTTTCTAAAGGCTGACGAGCGAAGTAGCGTATAGCAGTTGAAATTGTTCAACTAGTCCTCTAGCAAGGCAACAAGACAAGTGGCCATCCGATACGATGCCAATCGAGATTTAGTCTGGTTGTTATACAAACCATGGATATGGATACCTCGCACCATACAAATCCTAGCTTCACTATTAACCCTTGCTATTAGGATTCTTATTCAAGGCAATAGCACTGATGAAGAGGTACATAAAAAACTATCAAAAAGACTGCTAAAAACATTAACTAATCTTGGACCTTGCTTTATTAAAGTTGGCCAGGCCCTTTCAACCCGTCCCGATTTAGTCAGACGAGATTGGCTTGAAGAATTAACCAACCTTCAAGACAATCTGCCTCCATTTGATCATCATGAAGCACTAAAAATTATTCAAAATGAGTTAGGAGCCCCAGCAAGACAGATTTTTGATGAGTTCCCTGAAAGTCCTATCGCCTCAGCAAGTCTTGGTCAGGTTTACAAAGCACGGTTGCAAGGTAATTATTGGGTCGCAGTAAAAATTCAACGACCTAACCTTACATACATTCTAAGGCGTGATCTGGTAATAATAAAAACACTTTGTACTATAAGTGGCCCCATCCTTCCATTAAACCTAGGATTTAAAATAGGCGATATAATTGATGAGTTTGGAAGGATTCTTTTTGAGGAAATCGACTACGCGCTAGAAGCAAATAACGCCGAAAAATTTGCAAATTTATTCAGTAAAAATCCAACTATAATCGTCCCAAAAGTAGAACGTCATGTCTCAACTAAAAAAGTAATTACTACCAGTTGGATTCATGGAGTCAAATTAAGAGATCGCAATGAGCTAAAAAAACATTCTTTAGATGCATCTGCTTTAATTAGGACAGGGGTAACTAGCGGCATTCAACAACTATTGGAATTTGGATATTTCCATGCAGATCCACATCCTGGGAATATGTTTGCTTTGGATGGCAAAACTGGAGATTTGGGGCATCTTGCTTATGTAGATTTTGGAATGATGGATTCTATTTCTGAAAAAGATAGAATTACATTAACAAAGGCAATTGTACATTTAATAAATAAACAGTTTAATTTACTTGCATTAGACTTTCAAAAACTTGGATTCCTAAGTGAAAGTCAAGAGCTAAAACCAATAGTTCCAGTATTAGAAGAAGTTTTAGGCGGAGCTCTTGGAGAAGAGGTATTCGAGTTTAATTTTAAATCTATAACAGATAAGTTTTCAGAGCTTATGTTTGACTACCCATTTAGAGTTCCAGCAAGATTTGCTTTAATTATTCGTGCTGTAGTTAGTCAAGAAGGTCTTGCATTAAGATTAAACCCTGATTTCAAGATAGTTTCAGTAGCCTATCCATATGTAGCAAAACGTCTACTTAGTGCCGAAACTAAAGACATGCTGGAATTACTTTTAGATGTGATTTTTAAAGCCGATGGGAGCTTGGATCTAGAAAGAATTGAAAGCCTCTTAAATATTATCTCAAAAGATTCAGAAGGTTCACAGGAAAAGTTATTGCCAGTGGCCGAAGCAGGCATTAAGCTTTTATTTAGTTCAAATGGCTATAAACTAAGAAGAAATTTACTCTTAACACTAGTTAAAGATGAGAAGCTAAATACTGAAGATATCAAGAATCTAATAAAGCTACTTAGCAAAAAGTTTAGTATCAGTGATATTGCAAAAAGCATGCTAAAAAAGCCGAAGTATAAATTAAGAACTGCAATTTAAAAAATTATATTGTCAACTACATCGCGGCAGTAAAGTAAAAGCATAATAAATTTATCCTGCTAAAAAACTTCTTAAGGCTAAGGAAAAATAATCAAAATCCTAAGAATTAAACCCTCAAATATTCAATCAGCTGCTTAGGTGAATTTTTAAGCAATGCAAGTCCATCTC
>QCGF01000027.1 GCA_003278175.1 Prochlorococcus sp. AG-363-P15 | reverse complement strand
CATCAATAGTTATTTCTAAAGGTTTAATACCTTCTTGACTACTTCGTAATGTTAATAAATGATCTGATTCTATAGCTCTAATACTTATTGGTCCGATAGTGTCACCAATTGGTTTGTTTATCCCAGAAAGATAATTTCTAGTATATGAAAGCACAACTTTCATTAGAGATTCTAAATGTATTTTTTTACCTTCTAATGAAGGTAAACCAATAACCTGCAATGTCCATGTTGAGATGATACCTATTCTAGAATCATCGTGACCTAAGGATTTATCAGGTAATCCTTCTACATTTAATCTTGCAGAGTTGTGACTGTATTGGAAATTTAATTGAATCATGGAATCTAGTTAATAGGTTGAATCTAATAAACTTGCTCTTAAACGATCAACACCTCCAGGACCTACTGAAAATGCTAATGTTATAATTAATTGCCTTATAAATCTATCTTTAGAGCCTTGAGATAATAATTTTCGAACTGCACCTTTACGTATATTATAACGTTCGTTAATAAGTTCATTGAGTCTCTCATAGAAGACTTCCCATCTACTGTTATTTGTCTTTTCAGGCTCTTTAGAAGAGATCAATTGACGTAAAAGAGGATAAATCCTTTCGGACATAGAACAAATTAAAAGGATCAATGCCTCTGACTCATCTGTGTCGAGAGAACCTCTTCTTGTAGCCTTCCTTAAAGGGTTATGACAACGAGACTTCCATAGCTCGACAGGATTGGGGAAGTAGTCATTCAAACCAAGCTTATTAGATGTCCATAACATTGCTTGGCTACCATTAAGATCTAAAGCTTCTATAACTAGTAAGAGTAAGTCAAGTCTCTCCATACCCCTTCTTCCCAATGAACGATTGGGTTGCTTTTTAAAATAAGCATCTGGAGAGATGGAATTGTCTATCGTTTGAATCATGCTCAAATAATGACATGGACTGTGCACGTGTTAAGGGTTTATGTGTTTTTTTCTCAAGTGCACACAATTTCTTGGCATTTAAACGACTTTGAATCGCTTTTCATACCTATCTAGATAAGTAATTTCATAATGCATATAAATATGTTTATTATACTATATATGTAGTATTAACAGAATTAATTATTGATATTATCTTTTTGCCAATCTAATACTTGCTGATATTGTTCCAAATTTAATAAACCAAAACTCCATAGTATAATAGTTAAGGGAGCTTGTTCGATTTTTGATTGCCGGATACCTAGTTCAATTGCCTTCTCACTTAGACCTATTTTTTGTTGCAAATAGGTTATTAGTTTAGTAGATATAATCTGCTGATTGTGACTTGTATATATCATAAAAGTATAATTTTGTTTATTATATGTTTTTTAAAATACTCATCGGCCCAAATGACATAACTTTAAATGATATTTTTTTTAGTATAGGTAATTTACTCATAAGGTCTAATGAAAAGCCTCTTAATAGATTAATAAACAAATGATCGGTAGAAAAAATACGTACCAGAAGGTCAGTGAAAAGACTTACTAGGACTATATCAGTTATTCTATACAGATTAAAGAGTAAAGGTATTGAAGAAATTCGAACTTTAGATCTATTTGATTGACCAACGAGTCTGGTTAATTCTTCAACATCTCGCCAACATAAATTTAAACCTTGCCCTCCTACAGGATGACAGCGATGTGATGATTCTCCTACTAGTAATTTTCTTGAAGTGAATAATTTCGGAGATATACTTAATTGTAATGGAAAAATATATGGCATTTCTACTAATTGATCAGGTTGTAGATCATTTGGCAATGTTGCTGCGAGATAGTCTAGGAAATAGGCATTATTAAGATTCATTCTTTTTTTTGCTAAATAAGTTGGAGCACTCCATACAACTTGAAACAAGTCATTACCCATTGGTAATAGTGCCATAGGACCTTCAGATCTGAAAATCTCATATGCTGTTTTTGATTTAGCGCCTCTTATAAGTACTTTAGCTGTTATACAAGATTGTTTATAGGTTAATGAATATGATTTTATGTTCCATTCTCTTCTGGATAGTGATTGAGGTCCATCAGCTGCTATTACCAAATCATAATCTAAGTTGTCTTGATTAGTTTTATTAAATGATGTTTGAATAAAATGATTAGTAGACATACATTCTAACAATACTTTCATAAGGTTCTTATGATCAATAATCCAACCTATCTCTTTCGACTTATTGTTATTTTTAGGAAGATCTAAGTTATTAAATATTAAATGCTTACATATAACCTGATCTTCTAGATATAAAGTATTAAAGGGAACAATATAAGTTGATAATTTAGGCCATAGGCCAAGTTTATCCAGCATTTGTCTTGAAGAGTTTGTTAATGCATATGCCCGACTTCTCTCTGACAATTGCTGTTCAGATTTATTATCGAAAATATTAACAAATGATCCTGCCTTAGATAAGGCAATAGCTAAAACAGATCCGGTAGGTCCTGCCCCTATAATTTTTATTTTAGTTTTCTTTTTCATTTAAAGAATCTTTATTCGGTCTATGATGGTTTAATTAATGATGGTGTTGTTAATAATTATACTTATTTTCTAAGATATGTCACCAAAGATAGCGAAACTTTTTCTCTATTATGTGTTCTGGTACTGATTATTTATAAAATATAATACTACTTCAATTCATAATCCGAAATCCACACAGTTCCTCAAAGGCTGGTCGAAGTAAAAATGGATATTCTCCAACCCAAAGTCGCTGAGATGGAAGCCAGGCATCACTAATGGCCATAATCCTTGAGAAGTCTCTTCGATCACTAAATACCAAACAGCGTATCTTTGATCCGTTTCTGATTGAAATATGTGTCTTTTCCATTGGGAAACAAATTTCTCCCAAATAGCCGTCTTCATCTTGTAACTCTAAGAAAAGCCATGTTCTTCTATTTTCTACTATTTCCAAATTACCGACCTTATTAGCCTGTTCTTGTCGATTCTCGACTCGTTCTTTAGTGTAAATATCAGAAATATAACCCTCAAATAAAGCATTGAATGGATATTTTCTTAATTCAGAATTCCTTCTACTAGCTTCTACGATTGGACCCCAAAGTAGGTACAATAAGAATACAACACCTACTATTAACCATAACGAGTAAAATTGACTGGCAACTTGACTTTGGCTAATTAAAAGTGTTATTACACCACCGATTGAAGAAATCATAATTCTTTGCAGTATCTTTCTTGGATTTCCTAAGGCTTTACCAAATTGATTGCCTGTGGCTACAGCTGGTATTAGTCTTTGAAGTTCACCTGATCTTAGTGGAATTAACATTTCTTGAGATTAAATTATCTTTTCTAGTCCATAAATAAGACCTTTTAATTGTCGTACTTTTCTTACTGCAAGTAACACACCAGGCATATAAGCTGTTCTATCAATTGTGTCATGTCTAAGTGTATATGTTTCACCAATTGCTCCAAACATGACCTCCTGATGTGCAACCAAACCTGGAAGCCGAATTGAATGCAATCTTAAACCGCTTTTGCGTTGAGCACCGCGACAACCTGGTAAAGATTCTTTTTCTTCTACTTCCTTGTCATTAAAGGTTTTGCCTAGCTCCTCAATTAATTCAGCTGTTTTTATACATGTACCACTTGGTGCGTCTGCTTTTTTATTGTGATGAAGTTCAGTCAGCTCAATATTGTCGTAAAAAGTTGCCGCTGCTACGGCAGCTTGCTGTAAAAGAACCATTCCGATTGAGAAGTTTGGAATTACTGCAGAACCAATAGAAGCCTTCTGAGCAAACTCATTGAGATCTTGTAGTTGTTCTGATGTTAGACCTGTGGTTCCTATAACAGGATGAACGCCATATGCAATAGCAGTTCTTGTGTGCTCATAGACTACTGATGGATGGGTGAAGTCAACTAAAACGGCTCCACCATCTGGTGAGCGAGATATCGGAGATTGACTCGCTGCACATAGGCAAGCTTCAAAATCCGTGGTCAAAGAAACATTCAATTCTTGAATACCAATTGCCTTGCCGACATCCACACCCTCACTTTTGGCTTCTGTGTCGATAGCACCAATTAGTTTGCAATCATTTGAAAAATGAACAGCTTTGATAACAAAAGAACCCATTCTGCCTAAAGCTCCGGCAACTACAACTGGAATTTGAGGGTTATCAGGTGTAATCATTTCGATAATGAGGAAAAATAAGGTTATTTGGGCATCCTTGTAACACGCGATCAGGAATAGTCGCGATTAAGGCCTTTAGAACCTTAGGCTTGGGCTAAATATCTTAATTAGTTATGTTTACGCAGGTTAGCTCCGCCAGTCGCAGAGTATCTCCTGCCAAGGGTCATCAACATATTTCGGTGATGAAGGTTGTATATGTAGTCCTTGAGCCTCAGTACCAAAATGCTCTTACAGAAGCGGCCTCATCTCTTAATGCACTTAATAGTTCAATAGGCGTTGAATTAAATGGATATTTGATCGAAGAACTAAGGGCTAATGAAAATTATGAAAACTTCAAAGCTGACATAGAAAATGCAGATGTCTTTATTGCATCGCTAATTTTTATAGAGGATCTAGCTCAAAAAGTAGTTGATGCTGTTGAACCTCACAAAGACCGTTTAAAAGTATCTGTGGTTTTCCCCTCAATGCCGGAGGTGATGAGGTTAAACAAGATGGGTACATTCTCAATGTCTCAGCTAGGGCAAACCAAAAGTATCATTGGGGATTTCATGAAGAAGAGAAAAGAATCTGGAGGCGCTGGATTCCAGGATTCAATGTTAAAATTATTGAATACTTTACCTGCTATTCTTAAGTATTTGCCTGTTGATAAGGCACAGGATGCAAGAAGCTTTATGCTTAGTTTCCAGTATTGGCTAGGTGGTACGCCAGATAATCTTAGAAACTTTCTCTTAATGTTAGCTGATAAATATGTTTATCCATCTACTGAAACTCAGAAGGAACTAAACATAGAAATATCAGAGCCAGAAGTATTTCCAGATCTTGGAATTTGGCATCCTTTAGCACCAACTATGTTTGAAGATCTAAAGGAATATCTTAATTGGAGCGAAAGTAGAAAAGACTTATCAGAAAAGGCAAGAATGGGTCCCGTAATAGGAATTGTGTTACAGCGTAGTCATATCGTCACAGGAGATGAAGCTCATTATGTTGCAATCATCCAGGAACTTGAATATAGAGGTGCACGCGTAATACCTATCTTCTGTGGAGGACTAGATTTTTCTAAACCTGTAAATGCTTTCTTTTATGACCCAACAAACAACAATATCCCTCTTGTTGATGGAGTTGTTTCTCTCACTGGATTCGCTTTAGTAGGTGGACCGGCAAGACAGGACCATCCAAAAGCAATTGAATCGCTGAAAAAGTTAAATCGTCCATACATGGTCGCTTTACCACTTGTTTTTCAAACAACCCAAGAATGGGAAGGTAGTGATCTAGGTCTACATCCAGTCCAAGTTGCATTACAAATAGCAATTCCTGAATTAGATGGAGCTATTGAACCTATTGTTTTGTCTGGAAGAGACGATGCAACAGGAAAGGCCCATACACTTCAAGACAGAGTTGATGCAATAGCTGAAAGAGCAATACGTTGGTCATCATTGAGGATCAAGCCAAGGTCAGAAAAGAAACTTGCAATCACCATATTCAGTTTCCCTCCCGATAAAGGGAATGTTGGCACAGCAGCATATCTCGACGTATTTGGATCAATACATCGAGTCCTACAAGAAATGAAAGCCCAGGGGTATCAAATCGAAGGACTTCCTAAGGATCCCAAATTGCTGATGGAGTCACTTATAAATGATCCTGAGGCTATGGAAGGTTCACCAGAACTTTCTATTGCTCATAAAATGTCAGTAGAAGAATATGAACGCTTAACAATCTATTCAGATCGACTTGAAGAAAACTGGGGGAAACCACCTGGCAATCTAAATAGTGACGGTCAGAATCTACTTATATATGGTCGTCATTTTGGGAATGTATTTGTAGGAGTACAACCCACATTTGGTTACGAAGGTGACCCAATGCGGCTTTTGTATTCAAGAAGTGCTAGTCCTCACCATGGCTTTGCTGCTTATTACACATATCTTGAAAAAATCTGGAAAGCAGACGCTGTGCTTCACTTTGGCACCCATGGATCACTTGAATTTATGCCAGGAAAGCAAATGGGAATGAGTGAATCATGCTATCCAGATTCATTAATTGGAGGTTTGCCAAATCTTTACTATTACGCAGCTAATAATCCATCAGAGGCAACTATCGCAAAGAGACGAGGCTATGCTTCAACTATCAGTTATCTAACACCACCTGCAGAGAATGCTGGATTATATAAAGGCCTTAAGGAACTAAGTGAATTAGTTGGTTCTTATCAACAACTTCGTGAAAGTGGCAGAGGCATACCAATAGTTAATGCAATTGTTGAGACAGCTAAAAAATGTAACTTTGATCAAGACATAAATCTTCCTGAGGATGAAGCATCATCAATGGATCTGGATGGGCGTGATGCTCTGGTAGGAGCTGTTTATAGCCAGTTAATGGAAATTGAAAGTAGATTACTCCCTTGTGGTTTGCATACAATTGGCAAACCACCAACAGCAGCAGAAGCCATAGCTACTCTAGTAAGTATTTCTGCACTTGAAAGAGAAGATGATGGACTAAGATCACTTCCTGGACTACTTGCTGAATCAATAGGTAGAGATATTGAGGATATTTATAAAGGTAATAACAGTGGACTGCTAGAAGATGTCGAACTAAATCGCTCAATTACAGAAACATCTAGGGAAGCTGTAAGTGCAATGGTGCTGGCACTTACAAGTAAAGAAGGAAGAGTAACTATGCAGAAGAATTTATTTACTCAAATTATTGATTTTCTTAAAAAGTTAGGTATTAGTTTTCCTGAGCCATGGCTTAGTGCATGTACGAAGAGAGGTTTTAATAATATTGATTCACTAGCTTTAGACAAGTTATTTGATTATTTACGTTTTTGCTTAAAACAAATTTGTGCAGACAAAGAGATGGAGAGTTTGTTAAAAGCTCTTGATGGTGATTACGTATTACCTGGCCCAGGAGGCGATCCAATTAGAAATCCTGGCGTCCTTCCAAGTGGCAAAAATATTCATGCACTAGATCCACAATCAATCCCAACAACTGCTGCTGTAGCAGCAGCCAAAGGGGTTGTTGACAAGCTTATAGAGCGTCAAAAAGAAGAACAAGGTGATTGGCCAGAAACAATTGCATGTGTTCTTTGGGGAACAGACAATATAAAAACATATGGTGAATCACTAGCTCAGATACTTTGGTTTGTTGGTGTAAAACCAAAATCAGATTCTGTTGGGCGAGTAAATAAACTTGAGTTGATTCCACTTAAGGAACTTGGAAGACCAAGAATAGATGTTGTTGTCAACTGCTCAGGTGTCTTCAGAGATTTATTTATCAATCAAATGGCTTTAATTGATCAAGCAGTCAAGATGGCCGCGGAAGCAGAGGAGCCAATAGAAAACAATTTTGTTCGCAAACATGCTCTCGAGCAAGCAAAAGCAGAAGGCACCACTATCAGGGAAGCAGCATGCAGAGTATTTTCCAATGCAAGTGGTAGTTATAGTTCTAATGTTAACTTGGCAGTAGAAAATTCAACATGGGAAGAAGAGGGAGAATTGCAGGAAATGTATTTATCAAGAAAAACTTATGCATTCAATGCAGATAATCCAGGTGAGATGAATCAAAACAGAAAAGTATTCGAATCAGTTATGAAAACTGCTGATGTTACTTTTCAAAATTTAGACTCATCTGAAATCTCACTAACTGATGTAAGTCATTATTTTGACTCCGATCCTACAAATTTGATTAAAAATCTAAGGGAAGATGGAAAAGCTCCAAATAGTTATATAGCAGATACAACAACTGCCAATGCAAAAGTTCGATCTTTGAGCGAAACAATTAGATTAGATTCTCGTACTAAATTGCTTAATCCAAAATGGTATGAAGGGATGCTTAATTCTGGTTATGAGGGCGTCAGAGAAGTATCAAATAGACTCAACTACACGCTAGGATGGAGTGCGACAAGTGGACAAGTTGATAATTTTGTTTACGAAGAGTCCAATGAAACATTTATAAATGACCCAGAAATGCGTAAGCGTTTAATGGATATGAATCCTCATAGCTTTAGGCGTATTGTTGGCACTTTACTAGAAGTAAATGGTCGAGGTTATTGGGAAACATCAGATGAGAATATCGAACAACTTAAAGAACTATATCAAGAAGTTGAAGATAGAATAGAGGGAGTAGTTAATCCTGAAGATGATAAGAATTAAAAAAGTAAAATCATAATTTGATTAGAAAATAGATTCAGCCATTTTTAATGTTTGAGAAATTTCTTTGACATCGTGAACTCTTATTAATTCTATTTTTGCACTTACACAACGGCATGCAACAGCTGCTGTACCCCATATTCGTAAGTTTGGATTTTCTTGATTTAGAACAGACCCAATAAAGCGTTTCCTAGATGGGCCTACGAGAATTGGAAATCCTTCTCTTCTTAAAACTTCGATATTTTTCAAAAGATCAATACATTGTTGATTTGTTTTTGCAAAACCTAAACCTGGATCCCAAATAATATTATCAGACAATATTCCTTTACCTAAGGCCCTTTCAGTACTACGAAGTAATTCATTTTTTACATCTTCAATAAGATTATTGTAATTGGTTAAGTTGTCCATAGTAAATGAATTACCTCTACTGTGTGTAAGAACATAAGGGCATTTTGCTTCTGCAATTAGAGAAAACATATTTGGATCATTTCTACCACCAGACACATCATTAATCCAGTTCGCTCCATTAATTAATGCTGATTCTGCAACCTTAGAGTGAAATGTATCTATAGATATTTTGGAATCACTTTTAATCTTATTTATGGCATATAGAGCAGGCAAAAGCCTTTTTAACTCTTCTTCTGCTTCAAGGTAATTAGCCTTAGGCCTTGTACTTTGCGCTCCAATATCTAATACGTCAGCTCCATCATCTAAAAACCTTATTGCCTTTAGATATGCATCTTCTGGATCAAAACAATCGCCTCCATCACTAAAGGAATCAGGAGTAACATTTATCACTCCCATAATAGAAGTTCTAGACTTCCAATCTCTAGGCCATTGATTTTTAATAGTTCTGATAATTTACAATTCTTGCAAAGCTATCTGGTTGCAGAGAAGCCCCTCCTACTAAAACACCATCAATATCACTCATAGCCATTAATTCATCAATATTTGCTGGTTTTACTGAGCCACCATATTGAATGATCAAATTTGATGAACCAACCCATTTACGAATTAATCCGCATATCCGATTTGCTTCTGAAGATTCACAAGTTTTACCTGTTCCGATAGCCCAAATAGGTTCATATGCCACAACAAGTTTCTCGGGGTCAGTACCTTCAAGACCTTGCTCGATTTGTCTTCGAATTACTCTTTCTGCCTCTCCACGTTCTCTTTGCTCATCTGTTTCTCCAACGCAAACGATGGGAATTAGATCATGAGCTTGTGCCGAGCGAGCGCGACGATTAATTTGCTCATCACTTTCACTGAAATATTTTCGTGGTTCGCTATGACCAACGATTGAATATTTTGCGTTGAACTCAGTTAGCATCATTGGTGAGATCTCGGCTGTATATGCCCCTTTATCTTCCCAATGAACATTTTGACTAGACAGTTCAACCGATGTACCTGAAACCCTTTCAGACATTGTCGACAACGCCGTAAAAGGAGGGGCTATAACCATATGCCGATCATCTGGGGTCTGTTTTATGAGAGGTAGAAATACTTCCATATATTGTTTCGCATCAGCACAGGTCATGTGCATCTTCCAATTTCCAGCAATGACAGGCTTTCGCACGCGTTCCATCCACCTCTATTGATCATTACTGGCCAACCTACGGCCTTGAGGATCATATTGACCAAACATCAACTTAATATTGCCTAAACAAATCTCATCTCCTGGAAGTAATTTCCGCCCTCGTCTAAGTTCAATTGAACCATTAACTGAGACTTGGCCTGTGACTATAAGGTTTTTAGCCTCCCCACCCGTGGAAACCATTCCTTTCCATTTCATGAATTGATCTAGTTTCATTGAAAAGAGAGAGTTTTAACAACACTGATAACTTCATTGAATGTATACACAGACAGAAGCCAGCTTTAGGGGACTCCTTCCTCTTCTAAAACCACACATCCGAAAGTTAATTTTGGGTGGTGTAAGCATGAGCATCTATGTAATTTGTTGGCCATTATTAGCTTGGTTAGCTGGAGAGCTTATACCAAGTATTGGTGATGGTGACTTTTTAAAAGTTTCAAGAGTCATAATCTTAGCGTTATTTGTTTTCCTTGTTCAAAAAATTGCCCAATTTATACAAGATACTATCCTCGCAGGTCCAGCATTGTTTATCAGTCAGGAACTACGTAGTGATGTCTTTAGAAAACTTCAGCGGGTTGAATTAACAAGACTAGAAAAACTATCATCAGGAGATATAGCTTATAGATTAACTGAAGATGCCGATCGAGTTGGAGAAGTAATATATAAAACTATTCAGGATACAACTCCCTGTCTTTTGCAATTAGTTGCTGTATTTGCTTACATGTTATATCTAGACTGGAGATTATCAATTGCCACATTGTTATTAGCACCAATAGTAACTCTATTAGTTAGTAATTTCGGGGCAAAAGTAATGCATGCAGCCGAGATCAGTCAACGCCAAGTTAGTGATTTAGCTGGACTCCTTGGAGAGGCAATTCAAAGTTTATCTTTAGTGAGAGCCTTTGCTGCAGAAGAATGGATGCAAAAGCGTTTTAACAAGGAAATTAATCTTCATAGAAAAGCTAGATTTAGAACTTTAAGATTATTAGCCTTTCAACATCCAGTAGTTGGCTTCATAGAGGCTAGCGGGATTCTCGGAATATTGGCTATCGGTGCAGCGCGTATTCAGAGTGGAGGATTGGATTCGCAAGGATTTAGTAGTTTTATTGCTGCATTGTTAATGTTAATAGATCCAATAAGTCATTTAACTACTAATTTTAATGAGTTTAAGCAAGGTCAAGCTTCTCTTAGAAGGCTAAGAGAATTAGAAAAAGAACCATGCGAGCAAATAGATATACCAAATGCAACTGTAATAAAAAAAGGAACCGGCCAAATACTAATAAAGGACTTATCTTTCTCTTATGTTGCAGAAAAAGAGGTTCTTAAGGAAATAGATATTAAGATCATGCCTGGGCAAGTTGTTGCTTTGGTAGGCCCATCTGGTGCAGGTAAAAGCACATTATTCTCTTTATTACTTAGATTTATTAAGCCACAAAAAGGTAATATTTATTTTGATGGACATGACCTTTACAAAATAAGAGTGCAAGACTTAAGGAAGCAAATAGCCCTTGTTCCACAAAGAGTAACTGTACTCTCCGGGACAATATTAGAAGCAATCAAATTTGGACGCAATGCAACTAAAAAAGAAGTTGAGAAAGCAGCTTTAATAGCGAATGCTCATGATTTCATATCTGAGTTACCCGATGGCTATGAGACAAAGCTTGAAGAAAGGGGAACCAATGTCTCAGGAGGTCAACTACAAAGAATTGCTATTGCGAGAGCAGTTCTTGGAAATCCTTCTGTTCTTCTTTTGGATGAAGCAACTAGTTCTTTAGATGCTGAGGCTGAATCGGCTGTACAACTAGCGCTAAGTCAAGCAATGCAAAATCGAACAGTACTTGTAATTGCTCACCGGTTGTCCACTGTTCAAGAAGCAGATCAAATTATTGTTCTTGAAAGAGGCTCTGTAGCACAACAAGGCAACCATGATGAGCTTATAAGTAAAGGCGGGCGTTATAAAGAACTATGCTCCAGGCAACTAATAAGGCATCAGTAAATTTTATTAAATCAGTTAGCTTGAGAGAACATTCTCATATAAAGCTTGCCAAAAAGGTCCTTAGGCTTGAATATTAAACGCATATAAGGCCTACTCTGATTTACTGATGACTGATTCCTCATCAAAGAAAAATGACCCAATCCTTACTTTTGAGGGGAAACGCTATGAATTAAATGCTTTACCTGATGAACTAAAAGAACTTGTTCGTGGAATGCAAGTTGCCGACGCGCAATTGAGAATGCATGAGGACACATTAAAAGTATTAGCAGTAGGGAGGCAATCAATGGCTGCACAGCTCAATCAAAAACTCAAAGGAATTGCTCCAATGAAATAGATGATGATTTCCATTCTTATTGATTCTCAAACGAATAATTTCTTGATAACTTAAATACTGTTCCAGAAAGCAGCAGCAATGCAAGCAAATTAGGCAAGGCCATTAGACCATTCAATGTATCAGCAACAGCCCAGACAACCCCCCTGTTCCCAGCAACTGAACCAATAACAGCCACTGAAACCCATATCAATCGGAATGGGAGTATGGCCTTTATACCAAACAAATATTCTGTACATCTTTCACCATAAAAGCTCCACCCAAGAACTGTAGTAAAAGCAAACACGACAAGTCCTACTAAAACAATCCAACCAGATCCTGGTAAAGCAGTGTTAAAAGCTTCAATAGACAAGTCTGCACCTGACTTACCTGACTGATAAGCACCAGTTGTAATTATGACTAATGCTGTCATTGTGCAGATAACAATTGTGTCGATGAAAGTTCCAAGCATCGCTATGGTGCCTTGTTTTACAGGGTCGTTAGTTCTTGCGGATGCATGTGCTATAGGTGCACTACCTAGACCTGCTTCATTAGAAAATATTCCTCTTTTAAAGCCCATTAAAATTACCTGAGCCAAGGTACCGCCTAAAGCCGCCTTACCTGAAAAAGCATTAGAAAATATTATTCCAAATGCTGTTGGAACTGAGGCCAAATTACTAATTATAATTATTAAACAAGCAAAAATATAAAGTAATGCCATAGTTGGAACTATTGCAGAAGCAGCTTTGGCAATACGTTTGATACCACCAATTACAA
>QCGF01000026.1 GCA_003278175.1 Prochlorococcus sp. AG-363-P15 | reverse complement strand
TGGTAGAGGGGTTGGAAACAGAAGTGGCTTCAGAAATAAAAAAACTTGGTATTAGTGGTTTAGAGCTTGAATCTTATCTTCAGCGTGTTTACCCACAAGATGAACTTTTTGCAAATGTAGTGGGATTTTTAAATGATGATCGAATTCCTCAAGCAGGATTAGAACAAAGTTTAAATAAGTTACTTTCGAGGCAAAAGGAACCTGTTCGAAAACTAAGGCTTACGAGGGGTGGCACTCCTCTCCCTGATGACTTAGCTCCTGGTGTATTTAACAGGGACGATGCACAGTTACAGCTTACGCTTGATTCACGTCTCCAAGAATTGTCTGCTAAAGCGTTAAGAGATTCAGTTAGCAAGTGGAAGGCTAAAAGAGGAGTGGCGATGGTGATGGACGTCACTAATGGCGAGCTTTTGGCATTAACATCGACTCCTACTTATGATCCTAATACCTTTTGGAAATATTCCTCTTCTCTTTATAAGGAATGGTCTGTTCAAGACCTATATGAACCTGGGTCTACTTTTAAGCCTATTAACCTAGCGTTAGCTCTTCAGGAAGGGGTTATAGATCCTTATGGGACTGTGAATGATACTGGAAAAATCAATGTTGGCGGGTGGTCTCTTCGAAACTTCGACTTTGGCTCTAATGGCGTCATGAATTTTGCAGAAGTTCTACAGGCTTCAAGCAATGTCGGCATGGTCAAGGCGATGCAGAAATTAAAACCATCCCGCTATTGGGATTTGTTGCATAAATTGGGCCTTGACTCTCGTCCTGAGACTGATTTGCCTGGAGCAGTGGCTGGTTCTTTAAAAGCTAAAGAAGTGTTTGTTAGACAGCCCATTGAGCCTGCAGTTGCATCTTATGGACATGGCTTCTCGTTGACGCCCTTGAAGTTGGCACAATTGCACGCACTTCTTGCAAATGGTGGTTATTTAGTGCGACCTCATATCACTAAGGGATTAAAAGGGAGTGAATATTTCACTTCTAATGTAAGTGAGACAAGTGCTCCGTTGTTGCGCCCTGAAGTGACAAGGATTGTTCGTGGTTGGATGGAGTCAGTTGTAGAAACAGATTCGGTATTTGGATTTCAGAAAATAGATGGTTATCGAATAGCTGGTAAAACTGGAACCGCTGACAAGCTTGTTAATGGGAGATTTGGTGGAGGCTTGAAGATCTGTAGTTTTGTCGCTCATTTGCCAGTGGATAATCCACGCTATGTCGTTTTAGTAGTTGTCGATGAACCTAAGGGTGGGGGAGCTTATGGTTCGACAGTGGCAGCACCTGTTGCAAAAGAGATTGTCGAAGGATTGCTCGTGCTGGAAAAGATTCCTCCACGCTATTGAAAGATGAATTGAAAGGCCTCTAGGAAACCATGCCTTTTAATTGTTTTGAAATTGAGTTGCAAATAGGGGGTGTAATCCTCAAAAAGATGGCTAACTTACAACTCATGCCAGGTTTATTTCTTCATGGCCACACTTTTAGAACAGCTATCTTCAATGACCGTAGTGGTTGCTGATACTGGAGATCTTGAAGCTATTCGTACGTTTAAACCTAGAGATGCCACTACCAACCCATCGTTGATTCTGGCTGCAGCTCAAATACCTTCATATCAGACTTTGATAGATGAAGCACTCAAGCTTTCTAGAGATAGGATTGGACTTGGGGCAGCAGTTGAGGAAGTAGTAGATGAGGCCTTGGATGAGATTTGTGTAATTTTTGGTAAGGAGATTCTTAAGATAATTCCAGGGCGAGTTTCTACTGAGGTCGATGCGCGGTTGAGTTATGACATAGATGCAACAATCGCAAAAGCCAGAAAAATTATTGCCTTATACAATGAAGCAGGTATTTCTAATGATCGTGTTCTTATTAAGATAGCTTCTACATGGGAAGGAATAAAGGCCGCAGAAGTCTTAGAAAAAGAAGGAATACATTGTAATCTCACACTCTTGTTTGGGTTTGGCCAAGCGGCTGCATGTGCTGAGGCAGGAGTTACACTTATCTCTCCATTTGTAGGAAGAATACTTGATTGGTATAAAGCAAATAATGGTAAAGAATCATACCTAGGCTATGAAGATCCTGGAGTTCTTTCTGTTACTAGGATTTTTAATTATTTTAAAACACATGGCTACTCTACGGAAGTTATGGGAGCAAGTTTTCGCAATATCGATGAAATAGTTGAGCTTGCCGGATGTGATTTACTCACAATTTCACCAAAGCTTTTAGATCAACTTGGGAAGACTGAATCTTCTTTAAATAAAAAGTTAGATTCTTTAAATCCTGGATCATCTGAAGAAAAGATCGAGATTGATAGAATTAAGTTTGAATCTTTTATGTCAGAAGATACTATGGCTCGTGAGAAGTTGGATGAAGGTATCCGTGGTTTCAGTAAGGCTATTGAAACCTTGGAGGCTCAGCTTGCACATCGATTAGCAGTTATTGAGGGAGGATCAGCCTTTACACATGTTGTTCATGAGATCTTTATGCTTAATGATCTTGATGGTGATGGATGTATAACCAGAGAAGAATGGTTGGGAAGTGATGCTGTTTTTGATGCTTTAGATCATGATCATGATGGCCGATTACTTCAAGACGACTTGTTCTCTGGATTGGGTGCAGCGTTGGCTTTAAGTTGATTTCTTGGCTTTAACTTGGATAGCATTTGGTTGGTTTAACCCTTGTTGATATTCATTTTTACTAACTATATAATTTATGATATTTCGACCCTGCGATAATAATTTATCCTTGTATAATCTCTAAACTCTTATAGTTAAAACGAGTTATCAATCTCTACCTAGATGTATTTCCAAATTGCATTTTTGGGTATATTGGGGCACTCTTTTTCATTTGTTGGCTCTTCGAATCGTACTCGCCACTCTGGGACTCTGCAGCTTACAAAATCTGACCTTTCTATTAAAAGAATGCCCTCTTCCTGGTCATGACTAGCGATAAAACCAGGCACCCATGAACCTTCAGCCATCCCTCCTTTGAACCAAACCCACGCTTTTTTACGCTCCATGTCAGTTTGAATTAGATGATTACTATTGTGAAATTATGAGCGTTGAAAAAGAAGTCTTCTTATAACCCTTGTAGCAATATCTCCGTACCCCATTTTGCCGGAAAGTATTTCGGCAATTCGTTGTGGAGCAGTTGGTCTCTTTATTCCTAACTGATAACCCACTTGAGGGAATCGATAAAATACTTGAGAGATTCGTCTTCCCCAAGCCATTGAATCGCCCCATTTCGCTTTCATTATATTTGTGTAGTCATTGAGGCTGCCGGTCTCTCTTTTTAGCCAATGGTTGAGGCAACGAGCTGCTTCATATCCACTAAGTAATGCTGGCCTTAAGCCTTCTGCCAGGAATGGATCGCAAAGAGAAGCCGCATCGCCTATTGCGATAATTCCATCGCCATGAAGAGGATAATGCCCATTCCATACTTTTAAGCGTGCATTTTGACGTATACCCTCCCCAGGGTCGAATCCGAGGTTTGGCAAAAGTTTTTCTAGGACACCCTCACTATTTAGCGCATGCTGGCCGATGAAACTACCTATGCCAACATTGACTCCTCCCTCTAATGGAAAGGCCCATGCAAAACCATGGTGGACTAGACCAAACTCAAATTTAGCGGTTTCTTTTTCAAGTGAGCCTCTTCCATCAAGACGTACAGAAACAGTAAATGCATGATGCTCATTTTGAGGCCCTAATCCAAAGGTCTTAGGCCATGGAGAGTTTGATCCATCTGCTATTACGACAGCCTTTGCTTCTATTTGTTTGCCATCTTCGCTAGTTACTTGCCATAGAGGTTCTGCTTTTTGTAACTTTGCCACCTTAAAAGGTTTTAAAAGCTCTGCTCCTGCATTGATTGCTTGATCAGCAAGAAAGGAATCAAGGTTTTCTCTTCGTACTATCCAGAAGGGTGAAGAGCCGGGGAGTTCTGCTGTTACAGGATCGGAGAGACACCAAGTGAAATCAACTCGCTTGATGACTTCTTCAACTACTGGCATCAGGTCAAATGGGAACCATTCCTGCACAGCTGAAGCCATACCTCCTCCGCAAGGTTTTATCAACTTCCTAGAATTCATCTCTAGAAGAGTGACCTTATTACCAGCATTCGCAAGATGAAATGCTGCAGTGGAGCCGGCTGCGCCAGCACCAATAATTAATACATCTTTAATACTCACACTTTGAGGATATCAGCTTCTTTTTCATTTAAATGACTTTCAATATCAGCAATGAATTGATCGGTTAACTTCTGGACTTTATCTTGTTCATCTCGACTTTGATCCTCAGAAATCTCGGCTGCTTTTTCTAGCTTCTTAATTTTTTCAATTGCTTCACGTCTAATATTTCGTAGCGATACCTTTCCTTCTTCTGCATATTTTGAGGCGATTTTGCAGAATTCTTTCCGCCTTTCTTCAGTTAATGGTGGAACATTGATTCTTATCACTTTTCCATCGTTGTTAGGGGTGAAACCAAGATCACTTGTTGAGATAGCTTTTTCAATTAGCCCTAATGAGCTTAAATCGAATGGTTGTATTGCGATGGTTTGAGAGTCAGGAGTGGATATTGTTGCTAGCTTATTTAACTGTGTTTCTGTTCCATAGTATTCAACAGTTATTCGATCTAATAGTGATGTATTTGCTCGGCCAGTACGGATGGTGTTGAAGTTACGTTGTGCAGCTTCAACAGACTTGCGCATGCTTGATTCGGTTTCTTGGTTCGACATGGGCTATTTAATAAAGCAAATAAAGAAGGAAAGTTATTGAGATGGTTTTCAGCTGGAATTGTCGATACGAGATCCGACAGACTGCCCAGCTACAGCCTTGCTTATATTGCCCGGTTCAAAGAGGTCAAATACCACTATTGGAATGTTGTTATCTTTGCAAAGTGCAATTGCAGTGCTATCCATTACAGCAATTTCCTTTCTAAGAACTTCTTGATAAGTGAGATTTTCATATCGAATTGCATTTGGAAACTGTTTGGGATCACGGTCATAAACTCCATCTACTTTGGTGGCTTTAAAAACAACATCTGCATTGATTTCTGCAGCCCGAAGAGCAGCTGTCGTGTCTGTGGTGAAAAAAGGCGTTCCGCATCCACCTCCAAATACAACCACCCTTCCTTTCTCTAGGTGACGAATTGCTCTTCTACGTATATATGGTTCTGCAACCTCTTTCATTTCAATTGCGGTCTGCACTCTTGTTGCGACCCCAGCCCTTTCCAGACCATCTTGCAGAGTGATTGCATTCATAATTGTTGCCAACATCCCCACATAATCTGCTGTAGCACGATCCATTCCTGCTGCTGACCCTTTTAGACCTCGGAAAATATTCCCTCCTCCAACGACAATTGCCAGTTGAGTTCCATTTGCCACTACTTTAGAAACATCCGCAGCAATAGATTGAACAATGGCAGGATCTATTCCATAGGGTTTTTTCCCCATCAGCGCTTCACCGCTTAGTTTGAGGAGGACTCTCTCGAATGTCATTAATAAGTAATATCTTTTTGACAGTAGCAAGTCTTCTTGATACAGCTATAAATTCGTTTTGTTTTACTGGTAATTGTCTATATATTTGTTTTATGAAAAAGAGTTCTTGATAGACATGGGAGAGGTTTTTGATAGCCAAAGTAGGCTAATGTCCCTTTTTGCTATTTCATCCTTAGAGAAAGTCTCTCAAGATTCTTCTTCTTGAGAGCAACCAACAGGACATAATGCATTGTTATTGAGTGGCTTGTCAGTGTTAATTGCTGCAACTCAACTGTTAAATGCAGACTTGGTAAAGGAGATGGAAAAGGCTCTAAAATTCAATACCTGCCTGAGCTTTTACACCTTGCTCTTTGAAAGGATGGTGAATTAGTTTCATTTCAGTTACAAGGTCGGCATGCTCAATTAGTTTTTTTGGTGCACCTCTTCCAGTTAGAACAACGTGTGTCATGGCGGGTCTTTCTGAAATGCCTGCTATCACATCTTCTAAAAGGATGTAGCCAAGTTTGATGGCAACATTTATTTCATCAAGAATTACTAGCCTGTGCTCTTTGCTCTTCAAATAACTCAAAGAATATTTCCAGGCATTTGATACTAGTTCTTCGTCACGTACTCTGTTTTGGGTCTCCCAAGTAAATCCTTCTCCAAGTGAGTGCCAATTTAATTTGTCACCAAAGGCCTTTAGTGCCTTTGATTCGCCTGACTCCCACCCTCCCTTTATAAATTGAATAATCGCGACGCGTTCCCCATGACCAAGAGTTCGTAAAGCTATACCAAGAGCAGCAGTTGTTTTTCCTTTTCCGTGCCCTGAGAAGACAATAATCAGTCCTTTTTCTTTATTCCTATTTGCCAATCTTTGTTTTTGAACTTCCTTACGTTGGCTCATTCTTTTACGGTAGCTTTCATCATCAATCATTGGCGTTAGATTGCCACCGATTCCTATCCTTTCAGCATCTTGATCAAGCTCCTCAAGTCCTGATTTTGTCTTTTTGGGGTTGGGTTTACTCATTAAATTTGTGATTTTGTATGTTTCTTTTGTTTCCTTTTCAGATCATAGAAATCTGATTTAGAAGTCAATAGGTAATTTAGTAATCGCTTATGATTTGAGAAATTATATCGTATTTATTTTTTAAGCTTTAACTGTTCATGTTAGGCAGCATTCTTTGCGAGGGCTGTATCAACAGCTCGCTGTTGATCTCTTCGCGTTATCCAATGGTGATAGGTTTGGTTATGAATAGTTACTGAATGACCCATCATTCTTGCAGCTACAGAATCTGGCAGACCTATATGAATTGTTCTTATTGCCCAGGCGTGTCTTAAATCATATGGGGTTAGAGGTAATTTGTATCGTTTGAATTGTTCTGAAACTCTCCTGCCAACTTTTTGAAGAGTAGTTGTCTTTAGATCGGTATTTATTTTAGGAAGAGCTTTTGGGTTGTTTCCAACCACCTCCAAGCCAAACATCTCATGCCAATCTGGATGAAATGGCCATACTTGATGCTCACCAGTCTTTGTATTTGGCAAGACTCTTAGAATTAGGTCTCCATTTTTTTTAAGACCCGAAAAATCACAGAAAAAAACCTCGTGATTTCTAAGTCCATAGGTTGCCATTAGTCCATAAACTAGTCTCCACCTTGGATTTGGAATTTGGAGCAAAGATTCTTTTATTAAATTGTCACTAGGTAATTTTCTAAACTTTGCTTTGTGGATGCCATATCCATTGCCTTTCGCTCTCCAATCCTCAGGAAGTCTTAAATTTAAGTGGTTTGCGAAGCATGCAAGGGCTGTTCCACATTGTTGTCTACTTCGACTATTTTCTGAATAACTTGTAAGTGTCTTTTTTAGTAGCTCAACATCTAAATTGCAATGTGTTTGCCTTTGAAGTTCTCTTAACCTTTTGAGGTATGGCCAATAAGCAGAGGACCAAGTTGTCAGTGAGCTAGAAGGAGACTTTTGTCGAGCAGGGTCAGAGAAGAAGGTTGATTTGAAGTTTTCTATTTCAGTAAATGCTTCATTATGAAGTGATTTGGCTTTTGCTTTGACATGCTTATTTGTCCAATGTTCCCAATTAAATTGACCGTGCTTTAGTTGGAATTGAACCATCTCAAG
The DNA here is from genome assembly GCA_003278175.1 of Prochlorococcus sp. AG-363-P15. Classification (GTDB taxonomy): domain Bacteria; phylum Cyanobacteriota; class Cyanobacteriia; order PCC-6307; family Cyanobiaceae; genus AG-363-K07. Next base: position 7,002 of record QCGF01000026.1, on the reverse strand, counting down.
CATCTTTTTGGCTTCATGGAGACCTTCTTGATGAGCTTGTATATGTAGGCTGATACGTTGGGTTTTATAGATTTCCTTTTGGCTGCGAGATGGTAGGGGGCCTCTCAGATTGAGAAGTTCCCTTCTTCTCTCAATCCTGAGGCTAATGCCTTTGGAAGCAAGCTCTTGGTTGATTTTCAAAAGCTCGTCAGTGAAATTCATTTAAATCGATATTTGTAGCTACCTTTACGTTTATGAGGGTTAACCTCAACCCCTTTTAAAGATCTTTTCTGAAATGGCTCGGGTAGGCATCCTTTTGATGAATCTCGGAGGTCCTGAGCGGATTAAGGATGTTGGTCCATTTTTATATAACTTGTTTTCTGACCCAGAGATAATCAGATTGCCGATTTCATCTTTGCAAAAGCCTTTGGCGTGGTGGATAAGTACTTTGCGCAGTGGCAAATCTGAGAAAGCATATCGCTCAATAGGAGGAGGGTCTCCACTTCGGAGGATCACTGAGCAGCAAGCTAGGGAATTGCAAAGTTCGCTCCGTGAGCAAGGGATTGATGCGACGAGTTATGTCGCGATGCGTTATTGGCACCCTTTTACAGAATCAGCTGTGGCTGATATCAAGGCTGATGGGATTAGCCAAGTTGTAGTTCTTCCTCTATATCCTCACTTCTCTATTAGTACAAGTGGTTCTAGTTTCAGAGAACTTAGAAGGTTGAGAGATGGTGATGTTGATTTCCAGAAAGTCCCTCTTCGTTGTATTCGTAGTTGGTTTGATCATCCTGGATATATAAGAGCGATGGCTGAATTGATATCAGAACAAATTTCTTTATGTGAGTTGCCTGATCAGGCCCATATCTTTTTTAGTGCACATGGAGTACCTAAAATTTATGTAGAAGAGGCTGGAGATCCTTATCAGGATGAGATTGAAGCTTGCTCAAATTTAATTATGGATGAACTTGAGAAGTCTTTGGGGAATAGAAATCCTTCTAGTCTTTCTTATCAGAGTCGAGTTGGACCTGAGGAATGGTTGAAACCATATACTGAAGATATTTTGCAAGAACTTGGTAATAAAGGTGTCCGTGAACTGGTTGTCGTTCCCATTAGCTTTGTTAGTGAGCATATAGAAACACTGCAGGAAATAGATATCGAATACCGCGACTTAGCAAAGAATTTTGGAATTGTTAACTTTAGAAGAGTTCCAGCCTTGGATACCTATCCATTGTTTATAGAAGGACTTGTTGATTTGGTTAAAACTTCATTGGAGGGACCAGAAGTTAGCTTGGATGAAGTAGCCAAATTGCCCTCTGGTTTGAAATTATACCCTCAGGAAAAATGGCAATGGGGATGGAATAATAGTTCTGAAGTTTGGAATGGTCGAGTCGCAATGATCCTTTTTATTGAATTTATTTTGGAAATTGTTGGAGGCAATGGACCTCTTCATATGATTGGACTTCTCTAAATATCTCTGTTACTTAACACTTCTATAATCAAGACCAATATTAATTTTCGTTTGGAAATGTCTTTCTTTGTGCATTAAGTCGTACCTCTTTGATTGATTGCAAACTTCTTAAGCTATGCCTGGTAGTTATAATTATTGGCCTTCTCTTGCTTTGCCTTAATTCACTCCTGTTTGCAATCTCTCTCAGTATCTCCTGATCAGTCCTCAGAAGAATTGGCTGTTAAACTTGCCTTGTTGATTTCCTGTTTGAAACATATGCTTTTACCTGTTAACTATAATTAATTAAAGTGATTTAACCGTTGCTTGCTTGCGTAACTTGTATGACCTGCCTTTGTCTTTGTAATTTTTTATTTAATAACAAGTTAATTCCTCGTGTCATCTTTATGAGTTGTTGAGCAAACAGAGCCTTGGAGACTTAATCTTGAAGAATATGTGTGCATAGTTGTTGCCGTGACCCTGACCAAATCACCTGATTCCATAGGTGATATAGAAAATCAGGAGAATCGAAAAATATCAGGGGCCGATGCCCTTATGGACGCCTTGCGGAGGCATGGAGTTGAAACGATTTTTGGATATCCAGGCGGTGCCATCCTTCCCATTTATGACGCTCTTTATAAAGCGGAAGCTAAGGGTTGGCTTAAGCATATTCTTGTTCGGCATGAACAAGGTGGCGCACATGCCGCAGATGGTTTCGCGAGAGCTACAGGAAAAGTCGGGGTTTGTTTTGGTACTTCTGGCCCAGGGGCAACCAATCTTGTTACAGGCATAGCAACTGCTCAGATGGATTCAGTTCCAATGGTTGTGATTACTGGTCAAGTTCCCCGACATGCAATTGGTACTGATGCATTTCAAGAAATTGATATATTTGGAGTCACATTGCCAATCGTCAAGCATTCTTGGGTAGTTAGAGACCCTTCTGATCTGGCGTCAGTTGTTGCGCAGGCTTTCTTTATAGCATCCTCTGGTCGACCTGGGCCGGTACTTATAGATATCCCAAAAGATGTGGGGCAGGAGTTTTTTCATTATGTGCCAATAGAGCCAGGGACTGTCATCCCACCAGGGTTTCGATTGCCGACTTCCCCAGACTCTTCATTGATTGCGAAGGCATTGCAACTTGTTGAAGACGCCCAGCGCCCACTTTTATACGTAGGTGGTGGAGTTATCTCTGCTGGAGCACATGAAAGTCTGGCTGAGTTTTCCAAACGTCATCAGTTGCCTGTAACTACAACTTTGATGGGAAAGGGTGCCTTTGATGAACGGAACTCTCTTTCTCTGGGAATGTTAGGAATGCATGGAACGGCATACGCAAACTTTGCTGTTACTGAATGTGATTTGCTTATTGCAGTTGGAGCACGCTTTGATGACAGAGTTACCGGTAAGCTTGATACTTTTGCTCCGTGTGCAAAGGTTGTTCATTTTGAAATTGATCCAGCAGAAGTTGGTAAGAATCGACGACCAGATGTTGTTGTATTGGGAGATCTTGGAGAAGGTCTCTCTAAATTAGTTGAATTAAGTAAAAAAAGAGATGTAAAACCAAGGACTTCTTCTTGGTTGGCCCAGATTGACAGATGGAAGAAGCTCTATCCGTTAATGCAGCCTTCAGCTGATGGTGATATTTACCCCCAAGAGGTTTTATTGGCTGTAAGAGATTTAGCACCAGATGCCTATATAACCACTGATGTGGGTCAGCACCAAATGTGGGCAGCTCAGTATTTACGGAATGCTCCTCGCCATTGGGCTAGTAGCGCAGGTCTTGGAACAATGGGGTATGGAATGCCAGCTGCCTTAGGAGTTCAGGTTGCGTTACCAAATGAACAGGTTGTTTGTATTGCTGGAGACGCAAGCATATTGATGAATATTCAAGAGTTGGGAACTATTGCTCAATATAACCTTCCTGTAAAAGTGATCATTGTGAATAATCAATGGCAAGGGATGGTTAGGCAATGGCAAGAAAGTTTTTATGAAGAACGCTATTCAGCTACGGATATGCTTCCAGGGATGCCTGATTTCTTGGCATTGGCTAAATCTTTTGGAGTCGGAGGGGTTTTGATTACTGAACGCAAGGACTTAAAGTCTCAACTTCGGGAAGCATTGAATGATCCTTCCCCAATGATTATTGATATCCATGTTCGCAGAGGAGAGAATTGTTATCCAATGGTCCCTCCTGGTAAAAGTAACGCTGAGATGGTTGGTCTCCCTTCTCATCCAGAGCTGGCAATGTAAAATGCCTACATCTTGATTGAGGAGATTTTTAGCTGAAGATAACAATTTTTTCTCAGTTGTTAGGACAAGCAAAAGCAATCATTGTTGCGTTTGCTTGTTTTCTTCTCTTTGCACTAATGGTTTTCCCTGCTCATACGCTTGCAGCAGAAGTTCTACAAGTAAGAGGTCCTAAAGTCTTGCAAATTGGAGATCGCAATCGTAGCTTTATGGTGAAGTTGGCTTGTGTGGAAATAGAGCCTAAAGATGAGAAGGCTACGATTGAATTATTAAAAACAATGCTTAGAAGGCACAAAAAAGTTAACTTAAGACCTCAGAGCTCAAGTGATGGAATTTTGCTGGCTAGGGTCATTTCATTGGATGAGAATGTAGATCTCAGTCAGGTTTTGTATGATCAAGGATTAGCTTCTTTGACTTGTTAGATTAATTTTTTTTGGGAAGGTAATACTAATTGAGTTATATTTTGCTCATCATTACCTTAAAGATATGTTTTTAGAATCAGCATGTTATTCCACTCCACTGGATTTTCTTGACTTTGTCTCTTCGCCATGAATTGAAGAGAGAGTGATCTGAAAATGTGCAATATGGACAGATTTGAATTTGCTTTTTTTTGATTCCATGACTATACAGTTGTTGCATTGCTGCAAAACGAATATCTAGTAGGAATTTCCCTGGAGGTTTGTCTAAAGTTATAATATTTAGATTTATCATGTGGTCTAAAATCTCATTGATTTTATTGGCATTATTGTTAAAACTTTTGTAAATAGTTTCCACAATATCAATCCCTACCTGATATTTAGAGCCACTTATCGCAGGACCCATGATAACTATTAGTTTGTCAATATCTGCTCCACGATTTTCTAATTGGCTTATAGTCTTAAAAGGTATGCCTTCTGAAACTCCTCTCCATCCTGCATGATTTGCAGCAAAAAAACCACTAGTTGGATCACCAAAAAGTATAGGAATGCAGTCTGCACTGTATACCCATAGACTTTGCCCTTTTTTTGTGCCGATTAATCCATCTGCGCGAGGCCATGGGTCTTGATTGGCCTCTGAAGCCTCTAAAATTTTTGACTGATGAATTTGTTTTACCATATGAACGCTAGCCCTTTCATTAAGAGATTTAATTAATTCTTTAGGAGCTCTGTTTCCTGATTTTTTTGTAAAGAAACCATGTTTAAATCCTTCATCTCTTAGTAATTTGTTTTGCAAGAAAATTTCCCCCTTTGATCTGACCCAAATCCATTTATCTGTAAACTCTTCTTGGGACTCTTTTCTTGTCAAAATATAAATCAATAATTTATTTTTTAGTGATTATTTAATCAATATCCTGCAACGTCTCTAAGCATCCAGAATCCTGTAAACCTTTCTTCCTCAGGGGTTGTTTGTACTGATATGAATTGCAATCCACCTGCTTTTTCTTGTGAATTTCTAATTATTTCCTTTGCTTGCTTTGATACTTGGCTGGTCATGTCTGTGACTAGCCATCGATCATCTTGACCTGCCTCGAGGAGTAGTTTGTTCCCTTCTATTGTTAATTTAACTGGTTCTAAACCTCCCAGCCAGCCAGCTAAGGCAAGAGCTCTGGTTTTGCTAAATAGGCGTAAGCCAGGAATAGGAATTGAAAGATCATAGTTTTCTTTAATTGGTATGAGTCCGCTGAATTCAATAGGCCATTCGTCAGCCTCACGAAGTGATCCAAGTGATAGCGATGCAAAACTCCACGCGTCTCCTCTTACGGCCTCAGGGAGTGGCTCTGGTTGGTTCAGTAGTTGTTCTGGAGGAGGGGCAATTGGTCCATTTATATATCCATCTTGCTTTGGATAAAAGTCTTTTTCTCGTTGATAAAGCCAATCGATAAGTGAAAAAGTACGCCTGCTTGAAATAACTTCTATCCCTACTTTTACTGCTGCCTTTGTGATCATTGTTTTCATCGATGACCGCCAGCATCGTAGTCTCATTGGTGATGCCCATCCTTGTTCATGTGCATCTTTCAAGGCTTCTTTCAGGGCTATTGAAAGCCATATTGAGTTTACTTCTCCAGCAGGACATTGCTTTTCCCACCTGAAGGGCGTTTCGCCTTTTTTGCTTTCTGAGCTGGTAATTAGTAGTTCCCAACGTTTTTTTCCGTCAGGTTCAATTATGGGTCGAGAATAAAAGTCAAGCTCCCAGTCTGATTCTCTGAGAAGGGGTAATTTTTCTTTTGATGTTGAAGACATTCTCAGGCTATTTGTTCTTGGGTTTGATTAGGCTCTTGTGCCTGCTCTTTAAGGACAGATAGAGCTTTTAGGGCTCGCTCTGATGCTTCTGCCATTACTTTCTCTTTGTCTGAAATGAGTTCACCAGGTGGCCCTTCTAAAAGTGCAGTATTCAAACTGATTCTGCCTCTAGAGGGATCAAGTTCTGTGATTATTGCTTTTACGCGACCCTGATTGAAAACCTCTCTTAAAGATCTGAAACTGCCATTGGTAATCACTGAATGATGAAGAAGACCGCTAACACCACCAAGATCGACAAAAAAACCATATTGCTTTATTGCTGCCACTCGCCCTTCAACAAGTTGCCCTACCTCTAGTTCCGAAAAACGCGCAACAAGTGCTGCTCGTTTCTGAGAAAGTACAAGCTTTCTTGTATCTGGATTAATTTCTAAGAAAGCAACTGCAATAGTCTTCCCAACTAAACCCTCATGGTTTTCTCCATCTTCCAACTGAGAACGTGGGATGAACCCTCGCAGACCCTCTAAGTCGCAAGTTACTCCTCCACGATTAAAGCCATTTATTAAAACTTTTACTGCTTTCCCTTCAGATTCAAGTTTGCGTACTTTTTCCCAACTTTTTCTCAGAGCTAGAGCTCTATAGCTAATGGTCACCATCCCATCAGCATTTTGTTCTCGAGTCACTAATACCTCAAGTTCTAACCCTTTAGGGAAGCGCTCTTTTAGATTGGTAATTACTCCAAGCCCGCATTCTTTCTTTGGCATGAATCCTGGTGCTTTCCCACCTATGTCTACGTAAACACCATCACTGTCGATTTCTATAACAGCTCCTTTGGCGATTTCTCCAGTATTTCCAATAGGATCACTTTCATCTAGTGCGGCTAAAAACGCATCTTCGTCAAAGTCGAAGTCATCAACACTTCTTGATTCCCTTTGAGTTGATGAATTAGTTGATTGGGAGAAATTTGTTTGCTCTGGAGGCCCTAGAAGATCAGCCATGCTGATTCCTTCAAGGTCATCAATCCCTAGATCTCTGGGAGTAGTGGCTCCACCTGTTTGGATTGAATTATTAGGAGGGCCTAATTGTTCTTTTAATTCAGATTTCCTAAGGCCTTGT
>QCGF01000025.1 GCA_003278175.1 Prochlorococcus sp. AG-363-P15 | reverse complement strand
TCCTCCTTTCTTTTGGAGAAATCATGAGGCATATATTTTTCAAAGAAGAATCTTTTAAAATCAAAACTTCTTTCATGAAAATATATTTCTAAGTTCTTTTCATAAGCTATTTGCTTGAAAGCATTTTCACAATGAAATCTTCCATTAAGAATAACTAGACTATCAAATTTGTGATTTTCATCTAAAATAATTTTTGCAAAAGCAAGGCTTATTAAAGAAGAGTGAAATAGTTGTTTGAGTTCATTTTTCTTTTTGAATGATAGCGGAAATGGATCTGGATCTTTTTGTTCTGATATGAACGAGCTTGCAATACCGATACCAATATTGTAGCCAATAAACGTAAATTCTTTTAGTTCTTCAATGCTACTTATTTCTTTTCTTGCTTTTAAACCAGCATTTACTATTTTTTTGATTTTATTTTTGAATCTCTTTGGATCTAATAATACAATATTACTTTTCGATTCTGAATGTCTTTTGATGTAATTTTCAGCACGTTTTATTCTTATTCTCAGTTGCGTAGATCTTTTGATGATATTAGATGAAAATAATGTTGGCCTAGATACATAGTTCCCAAGATGTAAATATGAAACATTATTTTTATCTGCAAGTCTTCTGCAAACTTCTAGACTTGTTTCTAAGTGGGGCGTCATTCCTGTAAAGGATACTATTAATATATTTCTCTCCTTTATGCAATCAATTGTGCTTTCTATATACTCCATATAGGTTAAAAGCAAGGATCGACTTGCTCAAATATACCTTAATAAAAAGCGCCTATGCTTGTATTTTTCTTGAAATCATTTTCAATCCAAAATAATTTAGAACATCTGTTGCCTATGGACAAATATTAACTATTTGGCAATCCTTGTGCGTTTAATCTAGACATCTTTAATTCAAAGAATTTACTTTTCAATGCAAATAGCGATTTATATTCATTAGTGATCTTGAAATAAGAGAGGCCCTCTCAGGCCCCGTGGATCATTTGGGTGATAAGGCTGATCTCACCCCATCTCCTTTAAAAGGATCAGGCAGCTACAGGAGCTGTCTGACGGGAGAAACGAACGATGTTGTTCGCAGTTACGGATTTGCTCTTACCGAGCAGGTTTCAGTCACCCTCCTCATACCCCGTCGAAACCATTGCAGCCCCAAGCTTTAAAAGATGAATGGAGCTGAGCGGAATCGAACCGCTGTCCGAGACACTGGTGTGGATCACCTAGTCCATAAGGAAATGGACTTTCTCATTCTTACAGGATTCTCATTCGTTGTGAAATATTTAAACGAAGAGCCCTTTCAGTTTCTAAATTGTTGTGTCAATGCTTGCTATTGCAGTAGTTCCCCAAGGCTTAGAAGTTGAAGCGTCAAATGAGCTTGTTGCTTTAGGTGCTCAGGGCGTAAGGCCTCTTCGCAGATCTGTTGCTTTTGAAGCTGATTTGTCGTGTTTCTATCGACTTCATTTGTTTGCGAGGCTTCCTTTTCGGCTCCTCCGTCAAGTGGCTAGTTTTCAATGTGATGGACCAAAGTCACTGTATCGAGGTATACAAAGTGCCTTGGACTGGGAACGATGGCTTCACCCTTCAATGTCTTTTAGGGTTGATGTATCTGGTCATTCTGATGCCTTAACACATAGCCATTTCACGGCTTTACAAGTGAAGAATGCACTAGTGGATCTTCAACGAAATATTTGGTCAGATCGATCTCACATTGATCTGAAAAAGCCAGATATGTGTTTTCACCTGCATTTAAATCAATCTGGAGCTGTTTTAAGCTTGGATGGATCTGGTGGAAGTTTGCATCGCCGGGGTTATAGAGCTGCGATGGGTTTGGCACCCTTAAAAGAGAATTTGGCCGCTGGACTAATCAGAATTACTGGTTGGGATGGCAAAGTGCCCTTGGTAGATCCACTCTGTGGTTCTGGCACTTTATTGATAGAAGCTGTGGGTGCTTTTATGGGACTGGCTCCAGGAGTAAGAAGATCGTTTTCATTTGAAAATTGGTATGATTTTGATCCAGTATTGTGGGATAAGGAAAAACAGCGAGCGAACACTATTAATCAATCTTCTAATAGAAAAAAACTCCCTTTAATTATTGGTTGTGAGCAGAAAATTAATATTGCAAAACAGGCGCAAGCTAATATTGAGGCAGCAGGTTTGCAGAACATTATCAAGATTAAAAATTCTAATTTTCACGATCTTGTTTTACCAAACCAGCCAGGATTTATTGTATGTAACCCACCTTATGGAAAGAGAATTGGTGTAGATCAGAATTTGCAATTACTTTATAAAGAACTGGGTGATTTCATCAAAAAAAATGCATCTGGATGGCAACTTTGGCTGTTAAATGGAAATCAAGAATTAAGCAGTTCACTTGGTATGAAGGCCGCAAGGCGCTACCCAATTAGTAATGGAGGTATTGATTGCCGCTGGTTGCAATACCAAATCTATTGAAATTAGGATTTTCCTAACACAGCTTTAGTTGTTTTTGACAATCCTTGAATAGTCTCTGGGAGATAAGGTCCCTTAGCTAAGTATCCTCCTATCCTTAAACTTAGACCAGCCAGAGCTAAATTCATTAAGGAAACTATTAACAATATCCATTGAATTTGCAAGGTAAATGTGCTTCGTATCCATAGCACTAAAATGATTTCAATTGCTAATAAGGCAAATAACATTAAAACTCCTCCCATTGCGAGAAAAATACCTCCACTAATTAAGCGGCGTTTTTCTCTATCCATCTCTTGCAAGGCAATCCGCACATGTAGATCCATGACTGAACTGGCCAGGGCTGTAACACGTGCTGCGGCTCCAAGGCCCCGAGGTCGTTGAGATTCGGTCATTAGGATCTTCTCCCTCCTGCAAGTAGAACTCCTAACAGCACTCCGATGCTGGCAGCAATTCCTATAGAAAGTAAGGGCCTTTGACGGACAGGTTTTTCAATACGTGGTCTAAGAGTGCTGTTTAATTCGTCAAGAAGTTCTTCTAGTTGTTTTTCTAAAGGCTCCAAGCTGTCTGCAAGATCTTTAGTTTTATCACTAGCTGAATGGAACAAATCCTCTAATTGATCTTTTACGCCGTGTGATGTTTTACCTGAGTGCTCAGAAATCACACGTACCAATTCATCAAGACTGCCTCGAGTGGCTTCGAGTGTGTGTTTTGCCAAATCTGGCCATCGATCTTGAATTTTAGGTAGCAAGCTTTCAAAACGCTCACTGAACCACAGGTCTGAAAGATCCTCCTGATTGCTTGGGGCGGTTTCAACAACGTTTTGGGGCTCGCAGGATGCGGAATTCGTGGATTCCATAAAATCCTGACATTTAACAAAGACTAGGGAAGCTTTTGCTTCAAGGAAACCCTTTTTGGATCAGGTTTCCAAATTCAGTTAAGGCTAAATCAAAGTTGGGCAGCACTTTTCAATGTTTTGGAATCGAATGTTCACGAAAATTGGGGGAGTCGCCTTTGCTTACATTTATTGCCTAATAAATGGTTCTAGTGCTAAACGTCTTGAGTCACTTACTTCGAGAACATGTACGTCGGCCTGTCTGGAATGCTTTTTGCGTCGAGTACTCTCCCTACCACTGGCTTGCAAATTGCCGGTGCTATAGCAGGTGCTGGAAGCCTTCTATTGATTGCGTTGAGATTCGTTCCACAAGATTAATTCAACTCATTCATGAGGATCCTTTAGCGAACCTCTTTCTGGGTTAGGGGGACTGATATCTCAAGAAGAGGCCTTTGAGAAAAGGTGTTTTCTAATGCGATTTTTTTTAATGACAATCTTTCTTGAGATTCTTTAAACCACATAATTTTGTTTGAACTTATAGTCTCTACTAATTTTTTTAACTAATTATAGGAGGATGCTTGGTTAGTTTTTCGTGAGTTGTGTATAAACAAAAGAGATGGGTATTGCTAGAGCATAAAGATTCTCCAGATGATCCATCCGGTGTACATTTCGACTTGTTGTTAGAAGATAAAAACGTTTGTAGAAGTTGGCGCTTGGGAAAAAAGTTAGTTGTAGATGGGTCTTGCCAAGAGGCGGTTCCAATGCCTGCTCATAGATTGAAGTGGCTTTCAGTTTCTTCAGCAGAGGTATCAGGGGGTAGAGGTTTTGCAAAGAGAGTAATGGGAGGTGTTTTTTATGGTGACTTGCCAATGAATGAGAAGGATTCCATTTGTATAGAACTCCGTGCCAATCAATTCTTGGCGAACTTAGAAATCAAAAACTCTATGTGCAGGCTTTCGTCTGTGAAGAGCTAAGGGTTGTATTACGTGAAGAGCTACTTGAGCTTCTTGAAGATTTCGCTAACGTCAGCTTTCTTCTGCTTGATTCCTGTTGGTTCATATCAATCAGGTAGAGCTAAATAATTTCAAGTCCTTTGGTGGGGCTATGACTATCCCTCTTGAAGAGGGTTTTACAGTAGTTACAGGGCCTAATGGATCTGGGAAAAGCAATATTCTTGATGGAGTTTTGTTTTGCTTGGGTTTAGCTACTAGCAGGGGCATGAGAGCAGAGCGATTGCCTGATTTGGTTAATAGTGGGGTTTTGAAGATGGGGAAATCTTCTGAAACAGTTGTAAGTGTCAGATTTGATTTGAGTGATTGGCAGCCTGATTTGGCTGAGGAAGGTCTGGAGCCTCCTGAAGAAGGACCGTGGATCAAGTCTGATCAAAAAGATTGGACAGTAACTCGTCGACTCAGGATCATGCCTGGGGGCTCTTATAGCTCGAGTTATGCGGCAGATGGTGAACCATGCAATTTGCAGCAGCTTCAGACTCAATTAAGGCGGTTAAGGATTGATCCAGAAGGAAGCAACGTTGTTATGCAAGGTGATGTGACGCGTATTGTTTCAATGAGCAATCGTGATCGACGTGGATTAATAGATGAGCTTGCAGGAGTTGCCCTCTTTGACCACAGAATTGAACAGACACGTGCAAAACTGGATGATGTCCAGGCGAGGCAGGATCGATGTGGCATTGTTGAACAAGAATTGCTTGCTTCTAGGCAACGTTTAGAGAGAGATTGTGCGAAGGCTAGAACCTATAAAGAGCTACGAGAGCAATTGCAATTAGGAAGACAACAGGAATTAGTTTTGGGATTTGAAGCTGCAAAGAAAGGTATCAGTGATTTAAAGATTAGACAGCAAAAGTTAATTGAAAAAGAGTTGCTTGATTCCTCTGCTTTGTCAAAAGCAGAAAAGAAGCTTTTGCAATCTGCTGATCAATTAAAGATTCTACAAGAGAATGTTAAAGCTTTGGGTGAAGATAAATTGTTAGCAGTTCAGGCGGAGATTGCCGGTCTTGATACTCAGAATCGTGAATTAGAACGTCAAGCTTCTCAACATCAGAAGGAAGGAGAAAAGTTAAAGTTAATGCGTCAAGATTTAATTGATCGTCATCAAGAATTGAAGGTAACTACTCAAACTAAGATGGAAGATAAAAGTGACAATTTACTAGCACTTGCTGAACAGACTTGTAAGGAAGCTGAAGCTGCTGTTGAGGTTTCACGGAGGAGGCTTGGAGAAGTGGCTGGCTTGTCAGGTGCTTGGCTTGAAGAGCAACGTGATTTAACTGCAAGACGTCAAAATATTCAAAAAACAGTTAAACCGCTTCAAAAGGAGCAGCAAACTTTGGAGGAACGTTTGCTGCAGATTGATTCAAGAGAAAATGAGCTCCAATTAGATTTAGATCGAGACTTGTCACAAAATCAGCAAGTTTCTCAGCAGCTTGTGCGACTTGAAAATGAATTGAAGCCATTGCATGAAGCCATTGCTAATCAAAAAAATTGCATAACTGAAAAAGTTGAGGCTTTGGCGATTAAACAGCGGACGCGTAATCGTTTAGAACATGAGCAAGTCAAATTGGAAAAAGAGATTGCAAGACTTGAAAGTAGACGAGAAACACTGCATGAAAGCAGAGGAACAGGTGCCTTGAGAGTTCTTCTTCAGGCTGGTTTAGAGGGTATTCATGGACCTGTAGCTCAATTAGGTGAAGTGAAGGATCAATACCGTCTTGCACTTGAAGTCGCAGCAGGATCAAGACTTGGGCATGTAGTAGTAGATGATGATCGAATTGCAGCAAAAGCTATTGAATTATTAAAGCGAAAGAAGGCTGGCCGTTTAACATTTTTGCCTCTAAATCGAATGCAAGCACAAGGACTTGCAGCAAAAAAAGTTTTTCAAAGACCTAGTACTTCTGAAAGTAATAATCAAGTTGATGGATTGATAGGAAAAGCTATAAATTTACTTGATTTTGATAATATTTATGCAGATGTTTTTTCTTATATATTTGGGGACACTTTAGTTTTCAATAATTTAAGTTCTGCTCGAGTGCAACTTGGTAGAAATAGAGCTGTGACTCTTGATGGCGAATTATTGGAAAAGAGTGGTGCTATTACAGGAGGTAGTTTTTCAGGCAGAGGAACTTTTCTCACTTTTGGAAGCAGCATAGATGGAGATGAATTAGAGCCTCTAAGGAAAAGATTATTAGAACTTGGCGAGACAATTTCTATATGTAATCGAGATGAAGCTCATCATGGTAATTTTCTAGAAAAAGCTAATCTTGAATTAAGGCAATTAGAACAACGTCAGGCTGCTTTGGAAGCAGAACAAATTGCTGCTGACAATTCGAATAGTCCTTTATTGGAGCGCCATAAGGAAATTTGTGAACGCTTGCAGGTTTTAAAGCAGACTAAGAAACAATATCAATCTCGCTTGGAGTTAATTGCTAAGGAGATCAATCCTTTAATCAAGGCTTTAGAGGCATTAGAGTTAAATGAAACTCATTTAGAAGGAAATCGAGATGCTCAGAATTGGAAGCAACTAGAAGAAGAGCTTCAAACTGCAGATAAATCTCTAGGTATTGCTAGGAGTAAAAGAGATACTTTGCTGAATGAGCAACGTCAGCGCCAGCTTTCATTGGAAAGGCTTGAGGATCAGAGGAAAGTACTTATTTCTGAAGAGGAACGGCTTAAAGAAGCAGTTAATTCTTTGGCCAATTCTCATAGAGATTGGAGAGAGCAGCAAAAAGCTTTGCTAGCTCATCGCCAGCGCTTAGAAGACAAACAAAAGGAGTTGCAGAATAGTTTTGGGGAACAAAGGCTGGCTAGAGATGCTGCTGAAGCTGATTTGGCTAATCAAAGGCAATTATTTCAAGAGTCCCAATGGAAACTTGATCATCTCCGTCAGGATCTAAATGCAATTGTTGAAGAGTTACGAAGTGGCACTATTCGCCTTCAAGATTTAGAGAATGCTTTACCAAGTCCACTCCCTGAGATTGCTAAGGATGTAAGACAGGGAGGTCTGGAGGCACTTCAAGCAGAATTGCAGACTATTCAAACCAGAATGGAAGCTTTAGAGCCAGTTAATATGCTTGCTCTTGAAGAATTAGAACAACTCAATATTCGCTTAACTGATCTTTGCGAAAGACTCGAAACTCTTAGTGAGGAGCGTTCCGAACTTCTACTTCGTATAGAAACTGTCGCTACTTTGAGACAAGAGGCATTTATGGAAGCTTTTCAAGCTGTTGATGGACATTTTCGCGAGATCTTTGCAAGTCTTTCGGATGGTGATGGTCACTTGCAATTGGATAACAATGATGATCCCTTAGAAGGAGGTTTGACTTTAGTTGCACATCCAAAAGGTAAAACTGTTAGAAGGTTGGCAGCTATGTCAGGCGGAGAAAAATCTCTTACAGCATTGAGCTTTTTATTTGCTTTGCAAAGATTTCGACCTTCTCCGTTTTATGCATTAGATGAGGTTGATAGCTTTTTAGATGGCGTCAATGTGGAAAGACTTTCTACATTGATTGCGTGCCAAGCAGAGCAAGCCCAGTTTTTGGTTGTCAGTCATCGACGGCCGATGATAGGTGCATCAGGTCGCACCATTGGTGTAACTCAGGCACGTGGATCGCATACTCAAGTTGTTGGGTTACCTGATGCAGCTTGAAATGTCATCAATGTGGCTTTTACGGCAAAATGAGTCGATTAATTCATGTCTGAAGGTTTTCGTTTGATCAATAGTCAATCCCAAACTGATCCCCAAGATGCGATCCCCAGTGATCGTCTATGGCTTCGAGCTGAGTTGATGGGGACTCAGGTGATCACTCGGGATACTGGGCGCCGTTTAGGTGTAGTTGGTGAGGTAATTGTTGATATAGATCGTCGTGAAGTGGTTGCTCTTGGCTTAAGAGATAATCCATTGACAAGGTTTTTGCCAGGTCTGCCTCGTTGGATGCCATTGGATCGCATCCGTCAGGTTGGAGATGTGATACTTGTAGATTCCGTTGATTCTCTGAGTGAAGGCTTTACACCTGAAAGATATAGCAGAGTTATCAATTGTCAGGTCATCACTGAATCTGGTCAGCAGTTGGGCAGGGTACTTGGCTTTTCTTTTGATATAGAGACAGGTGAACTGACTACATTAGTAATGGGTGCATTGGGTGTTCCTCTTCTGGGTGAAGGCGTGCTAAGCACCTGGGAGATACCTGTCGAAGAAATTGTTAGTAGTGGCGCAGATCGAATTATTGTTTATGAAGGAGCTGAAGACAAATTAAAGCAATTAAACAGTGGTTTCCTTGAAAAACTTGGAGTAGGTGGATCTAGTTGGGAAGAGCAAGAAAGAGATCGCTATAGGGTTAATCTTGTACCTGTTGAGAATCAATTAATTTCTGGAGATAATTCGGAAGAATCACAAAGAGCTCTTCAACCATCTTCTAGTCAGACTTTTGTAGAAGAAGACGAAGACCAATTAGAATATGTTGAATTAGATGATTCAAGAGAAGAATTAAATCAAAAACGCAGGTATTTAGATGAGCCTTCTCCAAGCTCCTATTCCACTATTGAAAACTTCACTGATGAGCCTGATTTCTTAGAGGATCAATCATCTTTTGAATCAAGGCCTAATAGAAGTTATCAAGAAGAAAAATTACCTGATAGGTCTAGACCCCTTTCTCAAAGAATTCAACAAAAACCTGAGGCCCCATTGGATGTTGAACCATTGGAGAAAGCTCCTCAAACTAAGAAAAGATTGAATGAATCGGTTGCACCTCTAGATGTAAATGAAGTAGAGGACCCTTGGTAGAAAATTAACTTTTTGGTTCATCCTTAATGAATGCTAGAGAAGCACTATTTACACAATAACGTTTTTTAGTTGGTTGAGGTCCATCATTAAATAAATGCCCCAGGTGGGAATTGCATTTTGCACAACAGATTTCAGTGCGCATCATGCCATGGCTATCATCATATTTTTTCGTTATGGATTCTTCTTTGATGCAATCAAAGAAGCTTGGCCAACCTGTTCCTGAATCAAATTTATTTGTTGAATTGAATAGAGGTATTCCACAGCAAATACAATTATATTTTCCTGACTCTTTATAATCCCAATACTTACCTGAAAAAGCCCTTTCAGTATCACCAGTTCTTGTTACTTTGTATTGTTGATCAGTTAATTTAGACCTCCATTCATCGTCAGTTAAATTAAGCCAGTTTTTAGAGCTTAATTCTTTCGGGCTGGAATATGACATCTTAAGAAGATGATTTAGTTTGAATTATAATTGATCATATTACTCTGCCTAAAGATTTTGCAGAGAAGTTGGTATTAATTTGATTACCTCTATCGACATTGCTTCGATTGCTCCAGGCTTGCCTCTAAGGCTTTGTAAGTCCTCCTTTTGTCCTTGAAGTCTTTCAGGTGATTGAAGCCAATTTGCTGACTCTAGGGCTATTTCTTTAGGTTTTATTTTGCCAACTTTTTCTGGAACTATTATTCTTCCAGCGGATATATTTGGCCAAGCTAAAAAGCCTCTATTTCTCATTCTCCATAAACTAATAAATAGTCCTACAAATTTTCTAAGAATTGGAAGTCTTCCTATTAATCCTATGAATCCATCCCATGCTTGCATTACATTTATATGTTGTGTTGGGACAATGACTATCATTGGTACTCCAAGCGCGCCCAATTCAGCCGTATTTGCACCTACAGTTGTTAGGGCTAGATTGCATTGGCTGAGTGAATCATGGGCAGGATGATTTTCCTGCAAGTGAATTTTTGTGCCAGCATTAGTTATTAATATAGAACCGATATTTAGACTTTGATCCTGTATGATTTTATTAATAGATGCATTATATTGACTTGCAATAGGGTTGCTAGGGCCCATAAATCTTTGTATTTCATTGACGTTAGTTGTTGGTGCAATAGGTAATAGAAATTCGCATTCTGGTAAGAGTTGATGTAAACGATCAGCGACTTCAAGTAGAAATGGAACACCTATGCAGAGCTTCGTTTTTTTAGACCCTGGAAGCAAGGCTACCCATTTACCTTTGGGTAAAGGTGCCTCTTTCTTTGCATGGTTGCTCAGATCTGCCATTAGATCTCCAACCACTGTGCAGCGTTTTTTAAACCGTTTTGGCAGACGCTCAAGCACTGTGGGGGACATTGCAGCAATTTTGTCGTTCCACTGAGGCCATCTCGCGACCCACTCTGCATATGTGAGATGCTTGTAGCCAAGCCTGGCTGAAAGAAGCACACTCCAGAATTGATCACCTCCAAGAAAAACGACTACTCCTTTTGATGGCCAAAATCCATATTTTCTAGGACTGATTAATAGCTGCCAGAATTGATTGGCAGGGGTAATTTTTTCAAATTGACCCCATTTCTTTGCTGCATTGACTTCTTGCCCAGTTGCATTTGGACAAGGGACTAGAACCAGTCGAAGGCTTATGCGCGAATTGCTACAAACTGGTCGCATGAAAACTTTTGTATGTAGTTTCTCTGCGAGAGGTCTTACCCAAGTTGCAAGTTCACCTGGCCCATTAGATATAAAAACCACCACTAATGATGCTTCCTGCATTGCAGTTTGTGGTAGAGAAGTCAAGTTTTAAAAATCAATGCGGATGGCGAGACTTGAACTCGCAAGGCCGAAGCCACACGCCCCTCAAACGTGCGTGTCTACCAATTCCACCACATCCGCTTGGAAAACTACAGTTAAGTGAACTGAGTCGAAATTGATCATAACGGTCAACCTTCCTTGTCCTCAAAAACCAATTAAGGGTATGAGCGCTGATACGATCCGGCTACAGATCTTGATGAGTCTGGATGCCTATAGGCAAAGTTCTAATTGCGAATCGTGGAGAGATTGCTCTCCGGATACTTCGCAGTTGCAGGGAATTGGGGATTGCGACAGTTGCTGTTTATAGCACTGTTGATAGAAATGCTTTACATGTCCAACTTGCTGACGAAGCAGTTTGCGTAGGTGATGCACCTAGCAGTAAAAGCTATTTAAATGTTCCAAATATTCTGGCGGCAGCAACTTCTAGAGGTGTTGATGCAATTCATCCCGGCTATGGTTTTTTGGCAGAAAACGATCGCTTTGCTGAAATCTGTAGAGATCACGGAATAGTTTTTATAGGACCTTCTCCGGATGCAATTCGTTCTATGGGAGATAAGTCAACGGCGAAATCAACAATGGAAAGGGTAGGGGTGCCCACAGTGCCAGGTAGTGAGGGATTGTTGAGTGGGCCTGAAGAGGCTGCTGAACTGGCTCAATCCATGGGATATCCCGTGATGATTAAGGCTACTGCTGGCGGCGGAGGTAGAGGGATGAGGCTAGTGAATAGTGCGGATCAATTAGAGAATCTTTTTAAGGCAGCTCAGGGAGAAGCAGAAGCCGCATTTGGAAATCCAGGTCTTTACATGGAGAAATTTATTGAACGACCTCGTCATGTAGAGGTTCAGGTTTTAGCAGATAGAAATGGAAATGTTGTTCATCTCGGTGAAAGAGATTGTTCTATTCAAAGACGTCATCAAAAGCTTTTAGAAGAATCTCCCAGTCCAGCATTAGACCCTGAATTGAGAATTCGCATGGGCGAAGCTGCTGTATCGGCAGCAAAGAGTATTAATTATGAGGGTGCTGGAACTGTTGAATTTTTGCTTGATCGCCATGGGAATTTTTATTTCATGGAAATGAATACTCGTATTCAGGTAGAACATCCAGTTACGGAAATGGTTACTGGCATTGATTTAATTGCAGAGCAATTACGAATTGCTGGTGGGGAATCTATCAGTGTTAAGCAATCTGATATTTGCCTTCGAGGGCATGCAATTGAATGTCGCATTAATGCTGAGGACTCCACTCACAATTTTCGTCCCTCTCCAGGACGAATTACTGGTTGGTTACCACCTGGAGGGCCTGGAGTTCGAGTAGATAGCCATGTTTACACTGGATATGACATACCTCCTTTTTACGATTCACTCATTGGGAAATTGATTGTGTGGGGTGATGACCGTAATGCAGCATTAAAAAGAATGGAGCGTGCTTTGAATGAATGCGCAGTAACTGGTATTCCAACAACTATTGACTTTCACCTGCAGTTGCTTAATCGTGAGGAATTCCTCAGAGGAGATGTTCATACGAAATTTGTTGAGCAAGAAATGCTGGGTTGAGTTTTTCAATCAATTTCTGGGTTTTCAACCGATAGCTTGGCTTTTAATCAACATTTGGGATAGAACTCCTTGCTGACCAACCACTAATTCACGAATCAAGCTGATTAAGCCGACCCAAATCACAGGGGTGATGTCTACCCCTCCAATTGGTGCAACAAATTTCCTAGTCATTGCCAATGCTGGTTCAGTGGGCAATGTCACTAAAAGCCAAAATCCTTTTTTGATATTGACCTTTGGATACCAGGTGAGCACTATCCTGAGCAAAAAAACAAGAGTCAAAATTGAGAGCAATAACCCTAGAAATAGATGGAAAATTGGTAGTACTTGAATGAGTGCAGACGTCACAAACCTCAAAGCATCTTTATACACATGGTATAAAGCCGCTGTTAATCCGTAAGATTGCTAAGGTTTAGGCCTCTTCCGCAGCTGTTATGACACCTTCTGCCGCTAATCTTTTGTACAGTATTGTTGGAGCTGCTCTTCTGGTAGTGATTCCAGCAGCATCCTTTTTACTTTGGGTTAGCCAAAAAGATGCTTTGGAACGTGGACGCTAGTCAATAGGGACGAACTCCGTACAATTAGGCCATTGGGGTTGATTCCCAATCTCTTAATGGTCTTTTGCAGGGGGAGCAACTTTGGTCAATGCCAGTCTGAATTGGGCCAGCATTGTGGGAATTGTCCTGGCCGTTTGCGGTGCAGGGCTTTATTTCTTACGGTCTTTTAAACCAGCGCTTGCTCGTGATTATGACGTTTTCTTTGCGGCAATAGGCTTGCTTTGTGGAGGAATTTTGTTCTTCCAAGGATGGCGTTTGGATCCTATTCTTCAATTTGGTCAGTTTTTGCTTGCTGGCACAACAGTGTTCTTTGCTTACGAAAGTGTCAGGTTAAGAGGTGTTGCAACTGATCAAGCTCGTCGTTCTTCATATTTTGATGATGAGCCTTCTAGAGAGCAAATGCCTGGAGGAGGCTTAAGAGATGGTTGGGATGATTCATATGATCAATTTGCAGAGTCTCCGCCCTTAAGAAGGAGATTCTCAGGTAGGGATATTGAAGGGGCTGAATCTTCTCAAGAAGATTTTTATCGATCTAGACGAACATCTCGAGCTGCAATCCCCGAAGAAGCCGCTAGTCGTAGTTTTCGCAATAGGTCCATTTCACAAGATTCGTGGAATGATGAATCAGAAAACTCGAGACGGAGAGGAAGATTTGAGCGCAAGGATGAAGGCTCTGGCAGTACTTCATCTTTTGGAGAGAGAAGAAATTTGCGTCAGGAGGAGCGTCGTGGGAGCCGACCCTCCGTAAATCAACGAATTTCGAGCCGTCGCAGCAATATTGATGATGAACCTCGACGATCCTCCAATCCCAGTAGGGTTTCCAATAGGAGAGGCTCGTATTCTTCAGGTCGTTCTGAAGGGCCTAATGGACCATCTACATCTATTGCAAATCAGGCTGAGGATGCTGCTTTTTCCCCATCCAGGGCAGTTTCACCGCGTGAAAAGAATCCTAAAAACTCTTCTTCCCAAGTATCTTCAAGATTTACAGGCAAGACCAAATCGGACCGCTCTACTCCCAATACAAGAAGACGAGATAACAGTTCTAGATTTGACGATTGAATTTTGCTGAAAAGCAACTTAAAAAAAATTGTATTTGTAATTGTCTGCATAGGCTTGTTTGGATGCGTGAGAAAAGTTGATCGCATTCAAGGGCAATTTCAAATACTTAATCAGCATGATCCTGCATTAAGTGGCAATGGAGAAACGCTTGCCTTAATAGTTGATTACAACGGAAGACCAACCCTTCAACTGAGAGATCTTCGTAATGGAAAAATTATTCCTTTACGCCACTTATCACGTAATCAGCCACACAGTTCACCTTCTTTGAGTTGGAATGGAAGATATATCGCGGTTCTTGCTCAGCCTAGAAATAAGAGGTTAGTCATCATTGAAGATCGCTTAACTGGAAGAAGCTATCAGTTTCCAATTCCAGGTGAACGCATTCCAGTAAGACTGAGCCTTTCACCGGATGCAAGTCAACTAGCCCTTCAGATTGCCGAAAAGGGTAAATGGCGCATTCAGCTTTTTGATTTGAGTAAGAAAATTGAACGCGATATGCCTAGGGGAGCTCGCTTTTCAAATAATTCATCTTTAGAAGATTGATGAAATTAAATTATTATTTGAAAAAATATTTTAGCTATTATTTTATTTTTTCATCTTTTCTTTTAGGTGGTTGCTCTAGAATTAATATGAGACCAATGTATGGTTTAAATGATGCTCTTTTTCAATCTTCTACGAGTTATAGGGAACCTTCACTAGGAAATAAATGGATAGTTTCTTTGGTAAATTATCAGGGGAAAGATAAGATTGAAATGATTGATATGAATAGTCGTAAAAGGGTTCCTTTGCCAGGTTTAAATAGAGCCGATTCACAGCCAATTAGTGTCAGTTTAAGTGCAAATGGAGAAAGGTTGGCTCTCATTCGCCAGAGAGCTGATCAAACAGAATTATTGATATATCGACGCAGAGTAGGAACGCTACAGAGAATTGAATTAATTCCTAAAGGTATACCTCGGAGAGTGAGTTTGGATAGTTCAGGAAAAGTGTTGGCTGTGCAAGTCAGTAGAGAGGGGAAATGGGATGTAGAAGTCATCCGCCTAAAAGGATAGGAAAATCAAGGTAATAGTCCTACCCAATGCAAAAAGCTGTCTTGACTTAAAGCTTCTATGATCAATATCGATATGAAGCCAATCATGGCAAAGCGGCCATTGACTCTTTCTGCGTAACCACTCCAACCAAAAGCTGGATCGTCTTCAGTGGTTGCACTGTGCCTGGGAGGCTGATTCTCAGCAACAAGTTCAGAGTCACTTGATGTTTCGCTAACATCTTGCTTTTCTGATAGCTCTGGATTGTTTGGGGTCATGAACAAGCTCAGCTTCTTTCAAATTGATAGTTAGAAGTCGGTAGAAGTCGCCAGCTACCATCTCCAACTAATTCAAGGACAGTTGAATGGAATTCTATAAGGGTTGGTCTATGTCCAACACTAATTACAGCAAGATCACGCTTTTCGAGAAGTTCATACAAATGTTCTTCCGTTTTTACATCTAAAGCACTGGTTGCTTCATCAAGGACAGCAAACCTAGGTGCATTTAAAAGTAAACGACCAAATGCTAGTCGTTGTTGTTCTCCTAAGGACAGTATTCTTGGCCAGTCTTGTTTAATATCAAGATTAGGATATCTTTCAACAAATGATTCAAGTTTGACTTCATTAAGAACAGATCTTAATTGGTCATCACTAAATTTAGTTTCTTCAGTTGGATAACAGAGTTGCTCTCTTAGAGATCCAAGTAACATATAAGGCTTTTGAGGTATGAATAGTAAATCGCCAGTTTTTGGTCTTTCAATTGAACCTGTGGAGGGCTGCCATAATCCACAGATCATTCGAAGTAAAGATGTCTTGCC